>JAZQHI010000029.1:0-8214 GCA_045540535.1 Acutalibacteraceae bacterium
GCGAAACCCACCAAGGTGTTTTTGACGTTTCTTATCTTACATTAATACCTAAAATTACAATTTATTCACCCGCGAGTTTTGAAGAATTGCGATTTAGAATTAAGGATACCAACGAAAACAGCAAAATTGTAGCAATAAGATACCCTAGAGGATGCGAAGATTTTACTTTGGATTTTGATTTAAAAGGAGATTATTCTGTTTTTGGTGGTAGCAGTTCAAAAGCGATTATCACTTATGGAAGACTTTTTTCAGAGGCTTCAAAAGCATATATTAAAAACAACAACTTTAGTTTAATTAAACTTAATAAGATTTATCCTTTAAGTCACGATATTATCACCGCCGTTTCGGGTTTTGAAGAAATACACTTTTTTGAAGAGAGTGTTAAAAACGGTGGTATTGGTGAACATTTATTATCGCAACTTAAAACTTACGGTTTTAACGGTAAGTTTTATATTCACGCTATCGATAATAAGTTTATACCTGCTTCAAGTGTAAAAAATGCTATAAAAGATTTAGGTCTTGACCTTGATAGTATGTTAGAAGTTTTAAAATAATTTTTAGGAGTGCCTATGTCAGAAAAATTACGGTTAGATGTTGCCTTAACTGAACGCGGTTTTGCAGAAAGCCGCGAAAAAGCCAAGGCGCTTATAATGTCGGGTATTGTTTTTGTTAATAACCAAAAATCAGATAAAGCGGGTAATACCGTAAAACCTGACGATATTATTGAGGTAAGGGGAGAAACCCTGAAATATGTAAGCCGCGGCGGATTAAAACTTGAAAAAGCAGTTTCGGCTTTTGGTCTTAATCTTTCAGGTTTTGTTTGTGCGGATATAGGTGCATCGACGGGCGGTTTTACCGATTGTATGCTTCAAAACGGCGCGGTTAAAGTTTATGCTATTGATGTTGGTTACGGTCAACTTGCATGGAAATTAAGAACTGATGAGCGCGTAATTAATCTTGAAAGAACAAATTTCAGATATGTTACAAACGAACAAGTGCCCGATAGCCTTGATTTTGCTTCAGTTGACGTTTCTTTTATTTCACTGTCATTAATACTTCCCGTAATGAGAACCCTTTTAAAGCCTGACGGTTCTGCAGTTTGCCTTATAAAACCTCAATTTGAGGCAGGAAAAGAAAATGTAGGAAAAAAAGGTGTTGTCAGAGAAAAATCGGTACATATTGCAGTAATTGAGAAAATTGTCGGTTTAATTAAGGAAAACAATTTTTCTCTTTTAGGGCTTGATTTTTCACCCGTTAAAGGACCTGAGGGCAATATTGAGTATTTGTGTTATATAAAGAAGACGGATAACCCTCAAAACTTTACGGAAATTTCTGCCGAAGATTTGGTAGATGCTTCTTACAACGCGCTAAACTCACGAAAGGATTGATTTTTTTGGTTGTTGCGGTATTGCCTAACCTTGATAAACGCGGTTCTGCCGAAGTTGTTGAAAAATTGGGTAAAATATTAAAGGCAGAAAATATTAAGGCATATTTACCTGATAGCATTTGCGCTACGGACTTTTCTAATGCGCCCGAAGACGAACTATATTCTTTAGCGGATGTTATAATTACAATCGGCGGTGACGGTACAATTATTCGTTACGCTAAGCGAGCCGCTATGGATAATAAGCCTGTTCTAGGCATTAATGCCGGAAGAATGGGTTATCTTGCAAATATTGAACAGAATGAATTATCTTTAATTTCAAAACTTAAAACGCAAGAGTATTTTGTTGAAAAACGAATGATGTTAAATGTTAAAATAGTTGAAAACGGTGAAGTTGTAAACGAAATTAACGGTCTTAACGATGCGGTTGTAACAAGCGGTTTTATTTCACGAATTATTGATATTTCTGTAGGGGTTGGCAGTGATTACATAAACTACCGAGCCGACGGTCTTATTATTTCTACACCAACCGGTTCTACCGCTTATTCAATGTCAGCAGGGGGACCGATTATTGACCCGACTACCGAAAGTTTTTGTATAACACCTATTTGCTCACATTCTTTGTCTGCAAAACCGATTCTGCTCGGCGCAGATAATGAAATTAAACTTAAAGCCTACTCTAAAAAAAGAACCGATATTTTCTTAACGGTTGACGGCAGAAAATTATCAGCCATTAAGCCTTATTCGGAAATTATTATCAGCCGTTCTAAACTTACAGCACAATTATTAAGACTTAACAACAGGTCTTTTTATAAAACACTGTCTTATAAATTTAAGGATTCAAGGAGTGTGTAATGTTGAAAAGTAAAAGACAAGAAAAAATTCTTGAACTTATTAAAAATAAAGTTTGTGTAACTCAGGAAGACCTGCAAAACGGACTTTTGGAATTAGGTTTTGATGTTACGCAGTCTACAGTTTCCAGAGATATCAGAGAACTTAAACTTGTAAAGGGGAGAGATAACGAGGGCAACTATCGTTATCTTTTCAACCGTCAGGTAAACGAAAACAGTAAATCAAATTCGCATTATAGCGAACTTTTTTCAAAAGCGGTAAAAGAGGTTAATTACTCGCTTAATAATGTTGTAATTAAATGTTTTAACGGTATGGCATCAAGCGCTTGTGTTGCGGTTGATGAACTTTTTGGTGATATGATGTTAGGGTCGCTTGCTGGTGACGATACAATAATTATTGTAACTACAGGTGAAACCCAGTCAAAACTACTTTGTGATAATCTTATAAAACTTTTGTAACGGCGGTTTTTATATGCTTAAATATTTACATATTGAAAATATTGCCGTTATTGAACGGTCGGACATTGAATTCAAAGAAGGTTTTAACGTTCTTAGCGGTGAAACGGGCGCAGGTAAATCAATTGTAATTGATTCTATTAATGCGGTTTTGGGCGAGCGTACTTCTAAGGATTTAATCCGTACAGGGTGCGACAAAGCAGAGGTTTCAGCCCTTTTTGGTGAAATTAGTAAAGATAATCTTGAAAAGATTTCTGCTTTTGATATTTATCCTGATGAAGACGGTAATATTTTAATTTCAAGAACCCTTAGTCTTAACGGTAAGGGTATTATAAAAATAAACGGAAAACCTTTTACTGCATCTACTTTGCGCGAAATTGCAGAATTTTTGATTGATATTCACGGTCAACACGATAATCAGGCACTACTTAATCCCGATAAACATTGTTCTTTTTTAGATTCTGTAGCAGATAATTCTAAGGAAATTGCCGATTATTATGCCGAATTCAAGTCACTTAATTCTATTAGACGCGAGTTGCAAAGTTTAGAAATGGATGAGGATGAGAAAAAACGCAAAACCGAATTACTCACTTACCAAATCAAAGAACTTGAAGAAGCAGACATAAAGGTTGGGGAAATTGAAGTTTTAAAGCAAAAACTTAAAATTGCGGAAAATTTTGAACAGATTCAAAAATCCTTAACTGTAACCGATGCTATTTTTAAGGGTGATGACGAAACCGACGGTGTAATTTTGCTCTTAAAAAACGCCGCCAAACAGATTGGTGCAGTTAATGAGGAAAGTTTTTCTCAACTGTTTGAAAAACTTCAAAATGTGATTTCTGCGGTAGAGGATATTTCGGATACCGTAACTTCAAAACTTTATAACGAAAATGATGCGGAACTAAATACCGATTCTATTAATCAAAGACTTGACTTACTTTACCGCCTTATGTTAAAATACGGCAATAGTGAAGAAAAAATGTTAGAGTTTTTAGAGTCTGCTAAAAAAGAACTTGAAAACATAACTTTTTCTGATAAAAGAAGTCTTGAACTAGAAAACGAACTTGAAAATGCGAAAGAAAGACTTATTGAGCGCGGTGACGCACTTTCTTTAACCCGTGCTAAAGCGGCAGAAAAGTTCCAATTTGATGTTCTTAGTGTTTTAAAATATCTTAATATGCCTGATGTTCAGTTTTTTGCTGAAATTACTAAGGGCAGATATACTAAAAACGGTTGTGACACCGTTGAATTTATGATTTCAGCAAATTCAGGTGAAACCGCAAAACCGCTTCATAAAATCGCTTCGGGCGGTGAACTTTCACGAATAATGCTTAGTATAAAAAGCGCCCTTGCCGACAGTTTCGGTGTAGATACTATGATTTTTGATGAAATTGATACAGGTATCAGCGGTTATGCGGCGGATAAGGTGGGAACTCAACTAAAAAAGGTCTCTCGCGGAAGACAGGTTATTTGTGTTACCCATTTAGCCCAAATTGCCGCAATGGCGGATAATCATTTGTTAATTGAAAAAAGTTCAAAAGGTGACAGAACTTTTACCGAAGTCACACCCCTTAGTTATGAAGAACGTATTAAAGAAATTGCCCGAATAATGTCAGGCAGTGAAATAACAGAAAATTTATATAATTCTGCAAAAGAATTATTGGATAGGAGTAAAACCAATGAAAATTTATGATGAATTAGTAGCCCGCGGTCTTATTGCGCAGGTTACAGACGAGGAAGAAATCAAAGACCTTATCAACGAGGGTAAAGCCACGTTTTATATAGGATTTGACCCCACGGCTGACAGTTTACATGTAGGTCATTTTATGGCGCTTTGTCTTATGAAGCGTTTGCAAATGGCAGGCAATAAACCGATTGCACTTATAGGCGGCGGCACAGGTCACATCGGTGACCCATCTGGCAGAACCGATATGCGTTCTATGATGACCGCTGAACAAATTCAACACAACTGCGACTGCTTTAAAAAGCAAATGAGCCGTTTTATTGAATTTGGTGAGGGTAAGGCACAAATGGTAAATAATGCCGATTGGTTGCTTAAACTCAACTATGTTGAACTTTTACGTGAGGTTGGCGCATGTTTCTCGGTAAATAATATGCTCAGAGCCGAATGTTATAAGCAAAGAATGGAAAAAGGTCTTTCTTTCCTTGAGTTTAACTATATGATAATGCAAAGTTATGACTTTTATCATCTTTACAAAGAATACGGTTGTAATATGCAGTTCGGCGGTGACGACCAGTGGAGCAATATGCTTGGCGGTACTGAACTTATCCGTAAAAAACTCGGTAAAGACGCTTACGCTATGACCATTACCTTGCTTCTTAATTCTGAGGGTAAGAAGATGGGTAAAACGGTTGGCGGCGCTGGTTGGCTTGTCCCCAATAAAACTTCGCCTTACGAATTTTATCAGTATTGGCGTAATGTTGGCGATAAGGATGTTTTAAAGTGCATCCGTATGCTTACATTCCTGCCTCTTGAAGAAATTGATAAAATGGATACTTGGGAGGGCAGTCAACTTAATACTGCTAAAGAAATTCTGGCTTTTGAACTTACAAAACTTGTTCACGGTGAGGAAGAGGCTACAAAGGCTCAAAACACTGCTCGCGCTATTTTTGCAGGTGGTGGCAGTGATGCAAATATGCCTACTACAGAACTCTGCTCAGAAGATTTACAGGACGGCAAAATCGGTGTTCTTGATATGATGTTAAAGGCTTCACTTATACCTTCTAAAGCAGAGGGCAGACGTCTTGTTCAGCAAGGCGGCGTTAGCATTAACGACCAAAAAGTTACCGACCCGAACTATTCTTTAACTGCCGAAGATTTTGAAAACGAAATTATTCTTAAAAAGGGTAAAAAAGTATTTAATAAATTTGTTCTTGTTTAAATACGGGCGGATAATATCCGCCCTTAAACTTTAATATTCATAATTATTATAGTTTAGGGTTATAATATTATATTAGGTGATTTATGTGATTTGGATATTAATTGGTCTTTTTTTACTAATAATTTTTGCGGCGGTAATCTATTATTTCTTTTCGGTCGCTTTTGTGCGATTGAACGTTGGAAATCCAGATGATTTGAACGATAGTATTAACAAACCGCTCGAAAAATATAAAGATATTATCGGTCAAGGATTAAAATATATTAATGACACTCCGCACGAATGGGTTTCTACTGTTAGTTTTGACGGATTGCGTTTAGCGGCGCGTTATTTTGATAATTCTTCAAATAAAACTGTCATTTTATTTCACGGTTACCGTTCATCTGCTGCGAGAGATTTTTCCTGCGCTGTTGAAATGTACACAAAATTTGGATTTAATGTTTTACTTTGTGACCAACGTAGCCACGGCAGAAGTGAGGGAAAACTTATTACTTTCGGTGTTAAGGAAAGCCGTGATGTTATTACTTGGATAGATTTTGTAAAAGAAAATTTTGAACCCGAAAAAATTCTGCTTGGCGGAATGTCAATGGGCGCTACTACGGTTTTACTGTCGGTAAGACATAATTTACCCGATTATGTTAAAGGGATTGTGGCCGATTGTGGTTTTACTTCGCCCGTTGCAATTATTACCCAAGTTGCAAAAAAATCTATGAAAATTAATGCCAAACCCTTTTTACCGTTTTTAAACCTTTATTGCAAAATTTTCGGTAAATTTTCTATTTACGGTTCAAATACTGCCGAAGTTTTAAAAGAAAGCGATATTCCGGTTATTTTTGTTCACGGCAAGGCGGACGGTTTTGTACCTTGTGAAATGTCGGAAGAGGCATATTTATCCAATAAGAAAAACCGATATTTAGTTTTAGTTGATAATGCAGATCACGGTTTAAGTTATTTAATAGACAAAAATCTGGTAGAATGCGAAATTAATAAATTTTTAATCAAATATTTTTAAATTTAATATAAATGTTGGTTGACTTTTTAACCACTTAATAATAAAATATTAATATGAGAGGAAGTGACGGTTTTATGAGTTTTAAAAGGCTATTGCTATTAGCAGTTTGTTTTGTTCTTTTTGTTACTGCAATTGCTTGTGACCCTGCAGACGAGGATTACGGTGTTGTAAATGAAAGTAAGCAAACCGAATCTGTAGAGGAAGAGCCACTTAATAACGCGGATACCGCAATAAGATCGCTTGACAGAGTAATGTCAAATTATTTTGATATCAGCCTTTTTGATGAAGAAAACTACTCTGATATATATCTAGGCAAGCGTTTTGAAATTGACGCTCAGTATAACGGGGAATCTATAAAATTACCTGCAAAACTTAAAGAATTTGAAGAAAACGGTTGGGTTTTGGCAGAGGGTAATACCTATAATGCAAATTCACTTGTTTTTGCCTATGAAAGTGTTGATGTTGTTTTTGTAAATGCAGTTGGCAAGCAGATTAAAGCGCAGATGTTTAATTCTACAAGATACTCCAATACACTTAGCGACTGTTATATTGTAAAGGTAAGTTTGGATAATAATTATTTTGTAAGTCCCGAAAACTATGACAGTTTTAATGTTAACGGTATTACAAACGGTATAGCAATAACCGATATTATTCAAATTTTAGGAACGCCGTCGCATTTTTATGCCGTTTCGGATAATTGTTATTATCTTGATTATTTTATCACTAAAAAAGACCGTCGCAACGGCATTACAATTTACATTAATCCTATAGATGATTTAATAACAAAAATTGAATTTTCTTATTACAAATAATGAAAGGCTACTCAAACGAGTAGCCATTTTATATAATTTATTCCCAGAATGATTTTGGAGGTTTTAATTTTGCAAAATAATTACTTTTCTGCGGCAGATATTTTATTGCCAAAATCAAATTTTACTAAATGGTCGGTAATCGCTTGTGATCAATATACTTCGCAACCTGAATATTGGGAAGCAGTAAAAAATACTGTAGGTGATAATCCTTCGGCTTATAATATAGTTTTGCCTGAAGCCTACCTTACAGATGATGACAGTTTGAAAATTAAAAACATTAACGATACTATGCAAACCTATTTGGAAACCAACGTTTTTGATTTGTTCCCAAATACAATGATTTACACCGAGCGTACTTTAAAAAACGGTAAAAAACGCTTGGGTATAGTGGGTCTTATTGATTTAGAGGATTACAGTTACATAAAAGGTGCTAAAACTGCAATAAGAGCCACCGAAGAAACCGTTATTGAACGAATTCCGCCGAGGGTTAATATCCGCAAAGATGCGCCGATTGAAATACCACACATTATGCTTTTAATTGACGATGAAAGCAGAACTGTTATAGAACCGATAGCCGAAAAGGCGAATAGTTTTAAAAAAGTTTATGGTTTTGAATTGATGCAAAATGCGGGCAGTATAAAAGGCTATGCGCTTAAAGAATTGGAAATTAAGCAAATTAATTCCGCTTTGGAAACGCTTAAGAATAAGAGCAGTGACGGTCTTTTATTTGCAGTGGGTGGCGGTAATCATTCTTTAGCATCTGCCAAAGAATGTTATAAACAAGGCTTAGGTCCGCGCT
>JAZQHI010000030.1:0-8766 GCA_045540535.1 Acutalibacteraceae bacterium
GATTAATTTTTAAAACTTTTAAATTTATAAGAAAAATATAAAAAAACTCTTGATTTTATTAAATATATATTGTATAATCCAATAGTCAACTTAATTTGCCGGTGTGATGGAATTGGCAGACGTAGTGGACTCAAAATCCACCGGTAGCGATACCGTGCCGGTTCGAGTCCGGCCACCGGCACCATTATTTAAAACCGAGTTCCACTGTGTTCTCGGTTTTTTTATTTAAAAAATACATTTTGTTAAAATTTTAACAAATAGGGAGGTTGATTTTTTGAAACTTTCAGAAATTGATAAGAATTTTCAAATTAACACTAATGTTCCTAAGGACGATATCATTTGGCTTGATGCATCGCAAGAACCGTTTAAAGTTTACGGCGCTTCAAGTTGCAATCCTTATATAAGGATGCCATTAGACATTGCTGAAAAAGTTAGTCCCGGTGTGTTAGGTCTTTCTAAAAATACTGCAGGTATCAGAATTCGTTTTAAAACCGATTCTTCGTATATTGCGATACATTGCGAGCGTAATTATAACGGCAATATGCCGCATATGCCTTTTACCGGCTCAAACGGTTTTGATTTATATACATACTCTGATAAAACAAACAATCAAGCATATTTGAAGACCTTTACTCCCCCGCTTGATTCCTCAAAAGGCTATAGTTCTTATGTTGATGTAAAAAGTGGAATGACCGAATTTATACTGAATTTTCCGCTTTATAGTAATGTTGACAAGTTATTTATAGGCGTTTGCAAAGATGCTCATTTTGAAGAACCCTCAAACTATATGAACGATTCCCCAGTTGTATTTTACGGTTCATCGATTACTCAAGGCGGATGCGCTTCAAGACCGGGAAACTGTTATCAGAATTTCCTTTCAAGAGCACTAAATCTTGACTATATAAACCTTGGCTTTTCAGGTTCGGGCAAAGCGGAAGATGAAATCTTGGATTATATGGCTAACTTAAAGATGTCGGTCTTTGTTTCGGATTATGATCATAACGCGCCCGATGCTAATTATCTTGAAAGTACTCATTATAAACTATACAAAGCCATCCGCGCTAAAAATCCTGATATTCCTTATATAATGATTTCAAGACCTGATTATAACATTGGAAATTCACTTGACGACGCGCGCAGAAACGTTATTTTTGAAACCTTTATTAAAGCGAAGAACGATGGCGACAAAAATGTTTATTTAGTGGACGGTGCTTCGCTTTTTGCGGGTGACGAATGGTTTGCTTGTACTGTTGACGGAACACATCCTAATGATTTAGGATTTTATAGATTCGGAAGTGCCTTAACACCTGTTTTTAAAAAGATTTTTTATTAATATTAAAGCCCAACGTATTATAAACGTTGGGCTTTTTTACTACAGTTTTTTAGGGCAAATATCGTTTAAAACACAGTTTTCACAATTGGCTTTGCGGGCTGTGCAAACATCGCGACCAAAAAGGACGGTTCGGTGACAAAAATCGTTTGATTTATCGGGTGGTAAAAGTTTTCGCATCTCGTTTTCAACCGTAAGCGGATTTGTACTGTTAACAAACCCTAAGCGGTTACAAATTCTAATAAAATGAGTATCGGTAACGACAGCAGGTTTTTTATAAATATCGCCGCAAACAAGATTTGCAGTTTTTCTGCCTACGCCCGAAAGTGTTGTAAGTTCTTCAATAGTATCAGGAACTTTGCCGCCGAAATCAGTTTCAATTTTTTTGGCAATTTCGATTAAATCTTTCGCCTTTGTTTTATAAAGACCGCAAGTTTTAATCAACTCCTCTACCCTGCTAAGTTTTGCATTTGACATTGCTTTAGAATCAGGAAACTCTTTAAAAAGAGCAGGAGTTACTATATTAACGCGTTTGTCAGTACATTGGGCGGATAATCTTGTTGCAATAAGTAGTTGAAAAGCATCACTATATTCAAGCGAACAAATAGCATCGGGATAAAGTTTTTCAAGTCTGCTTACCGCTTCTACTACCCTTTCTTTTTTACGCATTAGCCGCCACCAACTTTAAATCGTTACCCTTTATAAGATTTAGTTTACGCATAGCCTCTGCAATACCTAAAGTAACTACTGCGGGTAAAACAAAATGCATTAAAACAATTTCCAGTAAAGCAATAACGGGCGAAAAACCGTTAGTTACCATACTGTCATACGCCATAAACTGACCAACAAGACCTGCAGAACCCATACCCGAGCCTACGGGGTTGCTTACCATTTTAAGAACTGCCGAAGAAACAGGACCTAAAATAGCACTCGAAATTATAGCAGGCAACCAAATTATAGGTTTTCTTACAATATTAGGCACTTGCAACATTGAGGTTCCAAGACCTTGTGCTATAAGACCGCCGAATTTATTTTCACGGTAACTGATAACCGCAAAACCTACCATATTGCAACAACAACCAACAGTTGCTGCACCTGCGGCAAGACCGCTTATGCCCATAGAAACGCCTATAGCGGCGGAAGAAATCGGTAAAGTTAAAATCATACCCATTAGTACAGAAACTGCCATACCACCCAAAATAGGATATTTGGCAACATTTACGTTTACAAGTTCGCCTAACCAAATCATAGCGGCGGAAATATAAGGTCCTACAAAATAACCTGCGGCAGAACCGAGAATTATGCAACAAATAGGAGTAACAATTATATCAACCTTAGTTTTTCCTGCAACAAAAGCGCCAATTTCTATTGCAACATAAGCCGCAATAAAAGCACCTAAAGGTTCACCTGGTTTTCCAAAAACAAAGGCTTCTGTTGCGATATTTGGAAAAGCGCCTACCATACCGCAAACTGCGGCTGAAACCGTTGTGAGCGGCGCAGATTTTAGTTTGCACGCTACACCAACGCCGATTCCGGCCCCTGTAAGTGTTTTAGCAACGTTGCCCATAGCGTTAAGATAATCACCAATATAATTATTGCCTAATAATGAAGCAATCTGGCAAAGAATGGTACCAATAATAAGTGTTGAAAACAATCCGTACGCCATACCCGAAAGTCCATCAATAAATAGACGGTTCAAGTATTTCTTAAACATTAAACTTCCTCCATTTTAAAGTTTTTACTATATTATAACGCTTTTTTTAGAAAAAACAATAGTGTATATGCTAATATTTTTTGAAAATAATAATATTAATTTTAAAATCGGGAGGAAAATTATGAAAACCGTTGCTTTTTTTGATACTAAAAGTTACGATAAAGAAAGTTTTTTAAAATTCAGCAATGATAATATAAATATACGTTTTTTTGAAAACAAATTGAACCGAGATACCGTTAGTATGGCCGCCTGTTGCGATGCTGTTTGTGCTTTTGTTAATGATAACATTGACAAAACGGTTATCGAACAACTTGAAAAATTTGGTGTTGGACTTGTAGCGATGCGATGCGCAGGTTATAATAACGTTGATTTAAAAGCAGCGGCAGGCAGACTAAGTGTCGTAAATGTCCCCTCTTATTCGCCCTATGCTATTGCAGAACACGCTATAGGAATGATATTACTCCTTAACAGAAAACTGCACAGAGCCTATATCAGAACGCGTGACCATAATTTTTCATTAGAAGGTCTTACAGGTTTTGATTTAAGAGGAAAAACGGTTGGAATTATTGGAACCGGAAAAATAGGCAGAGCATTTTGCGAAATTGCAAAAGGTTTTGGTATGAACATTTTGGGTTATGACCCTTTTGAAAATGAGGAATTCGAGGGTAAATATACCGATCTTAATGAACTTTTAAGTCAAAGTGATATTATATCACTTCATTGTCCGCTAACGAAAGATAACCGGCATATAATAAATTCAGATACCGTTTCCAAAATGAAAAACGGAGTTTTTATTATTAATACTTCTCGCGGAAAACTTATAGACACACAAAGTTTGATTGACGGTTTAAAATCGGGAAAAATCGGTGCGGCAGGGCTCGACGTTTACGAAGAAGAAACCTCATTGTTTTTTGAAGATTTTTCAGATGAAATTATCCATGACGATACTCTTTCTACCCTTATTTCAATGCCTAATGTTTTAGTTACATCTCATCAGGCTTTTTTAACACGTGAAGCGCTTTTAGGCATTGCAGAAACAACAATGAAAAATCTGGACGATTATTTTAACGGAAAAGAACTTATTAACCAAGTTAAAATATGATTTTCGCACCTTGCATTTTTGTAGCCATTGTGTTACAATTTGCAAGGTGATTATTTATGACAAAAATTTATGTTGTAAGGCATTGTGAGGCCGAAGGTAATGTTAGAAGAATGTTTCAGGGTCTTACTAATCTTGATATAACGGAACTCGGTGCAAAGCAATTAGAAGCCCTTTCAAAGCGATTTGAAGATATACATATAGACCGCGTGCTTTCAAGTCCGTTAACAAGAGCCCTAAAAACAGGTCTTGCTGTTATAGGTAATAAAAACATAACTCTTGAAACGGATGACGAATTAATCGAATTAAACGGTGGCGTTATTGAAGGTAAAACCTATGCGCAAATTTATAAAGAATTTCCCGATTTTGAGGAAATGTGGGCTAATCATTCGCAAGATTTTGCCCCTCAAGGCGGCGAAACAATGAAAGATGCTTACACCCGAATTTCTAATGCTTTTTTTAGAATTGCTAAAGAAAATAAGGGTAAAACAGTTGCTCTTTCGACCCACGGCGGCGTAATCAGATGTTTGCTTAGCAGATTGCTTTTTAACGATATAAACAGAATTAATGAACTGAATTTTTCAGGTAATACGGCAATAACTTTAGTAGAAGTGAACGATGATTTAAGTTATAAAGTTAAATTCTATAATAATACAAACCATTTAAGTGATGATTTAATTAACCAAAATTCACTTATACAAATTAAATAAGGAAACGAAACTTTTATGATAATTATGTCGGTTGATTTAGGAAAGGCGCGTACTGGGATTGCGGTATCGGACAAAAGCGAGTCATTTGCTTTTCCAAAAAGCGTTATAACAGAATATAACGAAGAAAAATTAATTAAAAAAATCTGCGATTTTGCTACTGAACTTTCGGCAGAACTTATAGTTGTGGGACTTCCCAAAAATATGGACGGTAGCGAAGGTTCGCGCGCGGAAGAATGTAAATTGATAGCAGAAAAAATTGCCCTATGCAGTAATATAGAAACTGTTATGTGGGATGAAAGATGCACAACAGTTTCTGCCCACACCGCCCTTAATTACACCAACACACGCGGTAAAAAGCGTAAAGAGGTTGTTGATGCTGTAGCAGCGGTTATTATTTTAGAGGATTACTTAAGTTATAGAAAAAACAGTAAATAAAACTTAAAAAGGCTATTACACAATTTTAGTGTAATAGCCTTGAATTTTATATTTCAGCAGAAATACGTTTATTAATTATTTCTCTGAACTTTAATAAACTATCATTATCAGTGCAGGTTTTATAAGTAAAATCACCGAAAAAGTCAGTAATTATTTTTTTAACTTCTTCCCTGCCTATTAATTTTTCTAATGCACTAAGAGCGCGGAAATCGTTTATAGCCTCGTAAAATACCTTCATTCTGGTTGAGGGTATTGCAGTACCGTCAGGGTTGGCGTAAACAATAAATGAAGTACCAGGTGTTGCAGAATAACCCGCGGGATTTTGAACCGGATTAAATACACCGTGACTTAAAACATCATAGTAATAATTATAACCCCAATGCAAAAAGCCTTTAGCACCTGTATAATACATTTGTGTGCCTAAAATGCGGTTTCTGGCACCCGTTGTAGTTATAATTCTGTTTGGAAAACCACTATGAAGTGTTTCTCCGGTGTAATAAACCCAGAAATTTTCACAGTTTTCAATAAACTTATCCATCTCATTAGACGATACGCTGACTATCGGTATTGAAACGCTTCCGTCTTCAAAGAATTTATAGTGAGATAGTGCATCCCCTGAGGGATAGCCTTCAATTTCATTTTTCACAACATCCAAGGCATTTTTATAATACTCAAGGTGTTTTTCTATAGGTTCATCAGAAATATGGAAGAAAATTTTATCCTTTTCAAGACCTAAACTTTCAAAGAATGGTTTTACTGCTTTTAAATAACTTTTTAAAAATGCGCGGTATTCGTCACTTTTAGAATCGGTATCCCAACCGAAAATTCTTTTTAATTCACCGCTTTCGTACGCCATTATTTTAGGTGCGGCGGTAGCACCCCATTGGGTAAATAAATGGCAGTGTTCAAAATGAGTAATACCACATTCAAGACACATTTTTATGAATCTTTCCATTAAAGAAAAATCAAATTCATAACCGCTGTTTGTCTTTATAACTTTTACAAGTTGGGCGGTGGGTCTTTCTTTACCTACGGGCGTGTCAAGCGGCGGTGTGAAAGCAGGAAGCAATATCATATTCATTCCCGTTTTTGCCGCTTCGGTTACAAAAGAACGCATAATTTCAAAATGACGGTCAGAGAATACTTCTACTGAGTACAAATCCGCAAGACAGTCACAATGAAACCATGATGTATACAAAATTTCTTGTTTAGGTAGTTCACAATCAATGATATTTAGGGTTAAGGTTTCGCGTGTAATTTCTTTACAAGAAGAACAACTGTAAAACACAATATCAATTTTGTAAGTACCGCTTTTAAGAGTATCGCCCTTTTCATTTACAGTAAACCAAAGTGACTGATAAGTACCTGCAACCGCGATTAATTGATGTTTCTCATTTTGTTCGTAAAACTTGCTTTCCCAAAATCCGCAATCTTCAACGGTACATACATTATTACGTTTATAAAGTAAATCGGGATAAAGTCCTGCTGTAGTGCGGTCGTAATAGTCATCCTTTTTTACAGGACCTGCTGATATTATGGGCACATAACCAACTTTATATTGAGAGATACATTCAACACCCAAATCACCCTCAATTTTTATAAAAAACGAGGAATTCCATTTTTCGTCATCAGAATTTTTGTAAGCAATCTGAAATGAAAAAGGCTCATTTTTAAGGCAAAAAGCGCTATTAATAGCGTTACCGTTTACCGCATCGGGATAAACTTTTGTAAGTGAAGAAATTAGTTTCGTTTCGAACAAAATATAACACCTCAAATATACTGGAATTCAGAAGATACGTTATTCTATGATATTTAGTTTTTCATCATTGAATATTATTTTCGGCTCACTATCACCCAAAGTAATACCGCAACCGATAAACTTATTTTCCTTAAAATGCGGCTCCGAACCGATAACGGCATCACAATTTTGATATCCGTAATAATCAAATTCGCCTTTAGGTTTGTGAATTCCCTTTTTATGCGTATGACCAAATAACAAAAGTTCAGGTTTAATGTTTTCGCAAATAATTTTAGTCCATTCGCAATATAAATCTTCTTCAATATTAAAGGGGTCGCTGAATTGCTTGATAAACGGAATATGACAAATAACGATTTTATGCTTTATACCGTCTGCCAAATATTCGGTTTCGGCATTATTAATAACATCTTTAATAAATTTTGTTTCTTTAAGTCGGTAGTTATGGAAACAAATTGTATTGCCGTATTCTTCGTGGGAATCAAGTTTATCTTCGCCGCAATCCACAACAAGTCCCCAAAGTGAGCCTAATCTGAATGTGAAATAAGGTTTACCATTATCGGTTGGTGTATAATCAGAAAATTCTTCGGCGTGAATACCGCGGGTATCGTGGTTTCCTTTAGAAAAAACAACAGGTATTTCCCCTTTTGTTACGCCGTAAGCGATTCTGTAAATCGAATTAAAGTTTTCTATCTCACCAGAATGGTTCGGAATATCACCGTTAAGAACAAGCAAATCGAGTTCTTTACCGAAATATTTACCTGCCGCAATCGGTGCTTCTTCCATATTGTGAGCATCGGAAATATGATAGATATTAATTTTATCGCTGGTTATCGGTCTAAAATCAAAGTCAACCGAAAAAGGTTCTTCACTTGTTGGAAAATACGGTTTGCGTTCGATCATTTTTCGGCAAACTATAGTATATTTTTGGGCTTTATCAAGTGCCGACATCGGTATTTCTACTTTATGTAAAAAACTGTTAGAACGCAGTATTCCGTTAGCATCGTCATAATAAATTTCATCCCCGACTTTAGCGGTTATTATGCATTCAAATTCGGTAGGAATAAAAATTTGATACATATTTTTAACCGCAAAAACGGTTGGTTTTATTGTATTTTTAAGTTCAGTTAAATTCATAAATAATCCCCTCTTTAAACATCTTAAATTAAAGCACCTAAAACCGCAAAAATAAACGCCGCAAAGAAACCTGCTATTACATCCTTAATAAAATGCACACCGCAAAGCACACGTGTAATTGCTAAAATTATGCCTAAAGCCATAATTGATACGCCAAATAAAAATGAATAATTAAAAGTAACAAAACCAATTATAAAAATTGAAAAAGTATGCCTTGAAGGAAAAGATTTGCCACTTGTTTTTTTGTTATAAAGTGGCGTAATATTAAATTTTTCATAAGGTCGAGGTGCGTTATAAAGTTTTCTGAAAATTGAAACCAATATAAAAGAAACAGCGGGTAAAAGCAAAGTTTTTAAAAACAGTTCAGGCACTAAACGCCAAGAAAAAAACAATAATAAGGGATAAAAAATATAAACCGCAAAGGTTATTACCTTACCTAAAATAACGCAAAATTTTGAAAATGCAGGTCTATTTATCATAAATTCATTCAAATTCAAATAAAATTGCTCGGTCATAATTTTCCCCCCTTTAAAGCAAATACAGAGGTGCAGAACGGCGGCACCTCTGTAATTTAATATTAATACA
>JAZQHI010000031.1:0-4210 GCA_045540535.1 Acutalibacteraceae bacterium
ACCAACAAATAAGCCTTGCCGCATACTTGATACTCACCGATAACTTCGATTATTTTTCAAAACCTAAAAAAGAGAAAACAGAGTTTTTCGGGTATCAGGTTACCGATATGATAGAACTAAAAGATTTTAAAACAGATATGATTAATATCTTGCGAGGCAGGGAAAAACCACCTATAATTTTAGTCGCAGATGATGATAAACTAATTTTTTCGGAGAAAAAAGAATGAGCGAAAAAACCTTTTTAAAGCATAAGATTTTTCTTTTATCAATTTTTGTTTTAGGAAATACCGTTATTGTTTTTCCGAAGGGAATAGGTATTGAAACGGCTGCTTACTCATTAGCATTATCACTTATTCCCACTTTTTTAATTTCTTATTTGTTTATAAAAATAGGTCAAAAGCCGTTATCTTTCCACACTGCTGGCGAATGGGCGGTGGCTTTGTTTTGTGTACTTGTATTTGTGCTTACTGCGAGAGATTATATTACCTTTGTAGATACCGTTCGTCTACCTAAAACACCACACATTATAATTTCGGTTATTTTTGTGCTCCTATCGGTTACACTCGGTATAACAAAGAAAAAGGTGATTTATCTTTTTGCCTTGTTTTCGTTTATTTTAACCGCATTAATCTTTATAACCGTTTTCTTGGTTTCACTTAAAAATCTCAATTTAAGCGCACTAAAGGTCGAAGAAATTAATATTAAAACCTTAATACGTCAAACCCTTACCTTTTTTATTCACAGCTTCGGTCAGTTAATAGTTCCTGTTTTTTTCTTTCGTGAATACGCTTTGCGTCAGGATAAGAAAATTTATATCTGGGGACTTATTTTAGGGTTTCTGTTAATGCTAATTTATGTGCTTAATATAATGTTGGTTTTAGGCAGTTTCACAGCAAGTGCCGCAGATTATCCGTATGCAACGCTCACTAGTATAGTGTCCTTCGGCAGAAATTTCAGCCGACTTGACGGCTTTACCTACTATGTATATTTTTATTCTTCGCTTATCAAATGCGCCGTTACAGTAAGTGTACTTTTAAGTTTTATAAAGCGCTATAAAAAAACAGCCGCCGTTATTCTGGCAGCTGTTCTATTGGTGCTTTGTAACATTGAAGCGCTACAAATAATATTAAATTCAGATTTAGCAAATCTAATCATCTTAATTTTCGAAATTACTTTTCCTGTTTTGCTGTTGGTATGTCAAAAAATTAAAGCTCACCGTAAACAATAGCGTCGTAAGCCTGAGCGATTCTGAGCCAGGTTATCGGGCCTACAGCGCCTGTTGGAATCAAGCCGTATAGTGATTGAAACGCCGATACGGCATCTATCGTTTGTTGGTCGTATATTCCGTTTACAGTAACATTTGGAATGGTCCCTAAACTTTCCGAAATGACCGATAAATACGATTGAAGGTCTGTAACATTTTCACCTATGGCACCTGGGGTTAAAAAGTAGCCGGGATAAAGCTTTGCTGAGGCGCCCTGATACCCCTCGGGCTGTGAGCGTACAATTTCACTGTAAACCGATGTGAACTTATTCCAGGTTTCTCGGTCAACAATCCCCGTTGGCGACAGACCGTATTCGGTTTGGAATAAAGAAACAGCATTTTCGGTGGCAGCATCGAAAACGGAGGTAAGTGGAATTATGTTTAAATTCGGGTTAAAGTAGGCTATTACATTTAGGTAATACTGAATCGTAGTAACGGGATAACCGCTCGAGCCTAAGCTCAATTCTGATTCATAAAGGGTTGTAACCTCTTCGATACTTAGTCCCTCGCTTGCAAGCTCACTAAGTCTCTTAACTCCGTTATAAATTTCTTTAATTTTATACCAGGTGGATTTATCAACCTCTCCCGTTTCGCTAAGGTTGAAAATATCCTGAAAAATTCGCACTGCCTCCTGCGTTTGAGCATCATAGATACCTAAAATTGTTTCAATTTCGGGAATAGCGGGGTAGTTTCGGCGTATTCTGTTTAGTTGCTGTTGAATAATTCTGACATCATTTCCTGCAGTACCGATAATAAGCGGAGAACCTGGGTATGATTCGGGCACCTCCTCTACAGGAGCATTCTCAACAATGCCAATATCCTCGCCATAATAATTTTGCAGAATTTGGTAGGGGGTAAGACCCTGTTCAGCAAGTGTTACGGTGCCCCATTGAGAAAGCCCTGCGCATTGTGAGGTAGTTCCGTTACAAAACTGTGTAAAAAGTGGTTGAACATCTCCTTGCCGCACTACATAATCATTAAAAATTTCGTCAACAATCAGGCTGATATTTTCGTAAATGTCGCGGTCTTTTACAAATGCCTGGTCAAAAGCGGTTGTGTTGGTTATATCAAAATTATAGCCGCGCGAACGATAATATTCGGTGTAATATCGGTTAAGCGCAAAGCTGATAATTGCGTAAATGTTCGCCCTGAGCGACTCCTCAGGCCAGGTGGGGTATATTTCACTTGAAGCAACATTTTTAATATAATCGGGGAAGGAAACGGTTACATTTTCAGCACTTGAGTCGGGTGAGCCTAAATGTACGGTTATGGTCTCAGGGATAAACGGTGTTAAAACATTTGGCATTATATTCACCTCACAGAGTGTTTTTAGTGGGCAGAGTTATGGTCTGCGGTAAACCGTCGGGAGAAGCACCGAAAAATGTCATATCAAAATTTTGAAGCGTAGTAACACCCTCAAATATAGGTATATTTTTAATTGTAAATGGGATGTAGTTATCCGCATTAATTTCCACATCGTAAAACACAGCAGAGTTTATAAGCTGGGTACCGGGTTGTTCACTAATTGCTTTAGGTATCGCGGATAGAATTATTTCCCCCGATTTTCCACTCATATCGGTTTTACCCTCAACTACAGTATTTCCGTTTTTGTCATAGATTGTAAATAGAGCATCTGCAACAGGGAAGGTGTTTTGTGAGTGGGTTACCGAAATTATAAGTATACCTGTATTATCGCTTTGGGGTGGCACTTCGGTATTTATATCATTGAATTTACTTTTTAAACTCATTTCTTTTAATTCTCTTATGTAATCATCAACTGTCTTTGTCAAAAGTAAAAACCTCCTAAAAATACTCATATTATAGTATTCATAGGAGGTGTTCCTTGTGAATTATTCAAAATGTCAATTTAATTAATATTTATCTTAATATCTCCAGTATCTGTAGTAATCTCACATTTGCCACCGGTTACTGTTTTAGGAACATCGACACTGCCTGTATCGGTTTGAGTAATAAAGACCTTGTCAGAAAGTAAACTGCCCGTAATATCTCCCGTATCGGTTTCTATGTTTAACTCAGCAGCATCCGAGCCATCAAACTTTATATCACCTGTGCTTCTCTTAATCGTTAATTTTCCTTTTGCAATAACATTTTTTAACGTTATATCTCCAGTGTCTCCGCTTGATATAATATTTTCGCACTCAATATCGGTTAAATTTGCTTTTCCTGTGGAAACATTGATTCTAACTTCCCCATCGCTTGTTATATTTGAAGCAGTGATCCTGCCGCTTGAAACAGAAAGGTCTAGCGCGTTTGCAGTTATATTTTCAATACGAATATTGCCTGTACTAGTTTTTATTTTTATTAAGTTCGAAGCGGAAGAAAAGTTCGTTACATTACCTGTGCTTGCCGAAATATCGATAGTTTCAAATTTAAATTCTTTTGGTATTTCTACACAACCGGTACTTGATTTCACGGATAGCGCACCAAATTCGCCCTGTGGAACATATACCGTTATTTTCGGTGTGCCGAGATTTATACCTACATACTCATACCATTTCCTTGTATCGATGTTCTCAATTATAAGTGTGCCGTCATTCACCGAAACTGAATGCTTCACATTTTTCTGCTCTTGGCAGACAACCGAAGTTCTTGAATTTTCAGAGGGAACAAACAAAATATCGGCAGTTTTTGTGAGAATTGATATGTTTTTATATTCTTGATTAATCGAATATTCGTTAGTTTCATATTTAATGGTTGATAATTTAGAAAAATCCCATTTAAGCATAGTCATTGCACCTCCAAAAATTATACATCCAACCAGTAAAAGAGAAAATGCTATAATAAGCCATATTTTTGTCTGCTTACTCATTTTATTTCCTCCTTTTTAATAAAAAAGTTCTTAATCCACATTGCGAGTTTCTTTGTAAAAGCAACAATACCTTTCGATGCTGCCAGGCATCCTAAGAAGATAAAAACGGAAATGCC
>JAZQHI010000032.1:0-25242 GCA_045540535.1 Acutalibacteraceae bacterium
TCCTTATAAAATATAAATTTTACAAAATTTCAATATTTTTAAAATGATTTTTATATTTTTCTGCACTACCGTCTTCGGATATAAGCAGGTCAATATCCTCTAAACTGCACTGAACAAAGGAAGAATGACTGCCGAATTTTGCGCTATTACAAAGAAAAACCTTTTTAGCGGAATTTTTAAACATTGCATTTCTGACAAATATTTCTTCTTCCGAACAATCGGTAATTACACCGTCATCCGATAATGACTTTGCAGAAAAAAACACAAAGTCGGCATAAATACCCTCAAAGGTTTTTGCCGCGTTATGACCGATAAGACAGTTGTTATTCGCCTTGCTGACCGTACCGCCCGAAGCAATCAAAGTAATATCGCTATGGGATAAAATATTTAATATTTCGATATTATTTGTAACTACAGTAATTCCCTTTTTATCCATAATTGCTCTTGCCAAAAAGAATGCGGTTGAAGATTGGTCAAGAAACACTATATCCCCTTTTTTAATCAGTTCTGCCGCTTTTGTTGCAATTTTTTGCTTTTCGGCAACAAAATCGTAACTTCTTGTGTTAAAAGGTAAAATACCTGTACCGGAAGATATAACTTCCGCACCGCCATAACTGCGGCGAATATAACCTTTTTGTTCTAAAACAGCAAGATCGCGGCGAATACTCGATTCGCTTGTGAATAAAACCTCACTTAAATATTTAACGGTAACAAAACCTTTATTATTAAGCAACTCAAAAATTTGACTTTGTCTTTCAGATTTAAACATAAAAACCGCCTCAACCATGCTTTATTTTGCTCATTTGTGCAATAATTAATATTTTAACGCCAATATTTGCGCAAATAATCAAATTTAATTGATTATTTCTGCACATTTAAGTATAATTGAAACACAAGGAAAAGTAA
Source organism: Acutalibacteraceae bacterium (assembly GCA_045540535.1). Lineage (GTDB taxonomy): Bacteria > Bacillota > Clostridia > Oscillospirales > Acutalibacteraceae > UBA737. Next base: position 907 of record JAZQHI010000032.1, read on the forward strand.
AGGAGATTTTTATGGATATTAACAAACTACTTAAAGGAGTTAACTGTTCTTGCGGGAAAGAACATAAATGCGATATAGGCTACGTTTTTGTTGAAAACAACGCTGTTTCGCATTTGACTGAAATTTGTGCCGACTATAAAAGTATACTAATTGTTGCAGACGAAAACACCTACCGCGCGGCTGGTGAAAAAACCGAACATTATATTAAAGAAAAAATCTGTGACCGACAGATTTTCAGCGGCGAAACTGTTCTTATACCGAACGAAAACGCTATTGATACAGTAACATCTAAACTTAAAGGAATTGACCTTATTGTCGGTATTGGTTCTGGTGTTATACAAGACCTTTGTAAGTACGTTTCTTTTTATAATAATATTCCTTACTACATTGTTGCTACCGCACCCTCTATGGACGGCTACGCTTCAACAGGAGCGGCTATGATAATCTCGGGAATGAAGGTTACCTACTCGGCAAAAGTGCCCGATGCTATTATTGCAGATACCGAAATTTTAAAAGAAGCACCAATTGAAATGATTAAAGCGGGTTACGGCGATATAATCGGCAAGTATTCCGCACTGAACGATTGGAAATTAGGTCACATTGTAAACGGAGAATATTTCTGCCAATATATTTATGACCTTACCTACGAAATGCTGACTTCAACACTCCCCCTTGCTAAAAAACTTTTAAAGCGCGATGAGGAAAGTATTAAAATTTTAACCGAAGCATTGGTTGTTGTTGGCGTTGCAATGAGTTTTGCAGGCAATTCACGACCTGCTTCCGGCAGTGAACACCATTTATCACATTATTTTGAAATAACGGGTATTATTGATAAAAAGGATTATCTGCCCCACGGTATTGATGTTGTATATTCAACATTAATTACAACAAAACTCAGAGAACAAATACGCACCATTAATTTCCCAACGGTTCAATATACCCAGGAAAAAGCCGAATACGAAAGCGAAATTAAAAGAGTATATAAAACCGTTGCCGACGGTTGCATTGCTTTACAGGAAAAATTAGGCACATATAAAACAAACCGAATTGACATTTATCTTAAAAATGAAAACGAAATCAAAAAAATTCTTGCAGAAGTTCCTACAACAGAAGAACTAGAAAAGATTCTTTCGGATATAGAACTTGATATAAACGAATTCTATTCGACCTATGGCGAGCAAAAAATTAAGGATGCTATTAAATATGCCAAGGATTTAAAAGACAGATATACAGTTCTTTGGATGTACTACGATTTAAAGTCAGGTGAATAAATATGGACGTTAAAAAAATTAAACTTATTGCTATGGATTTAGACGGCACTTTAACCCAACACAAAACGCCTTTAAGCGAAAAACACAAAGAAATTCTGGACAAACTTTCAAGTAAATATAAATTGCTAATGGTTGGAGCCGGAATGTGCAACAGAATTTTTAACCAACTTAACAATTATCCGATTGATATTTTAGGCAACTACGGTTTGCAGTACGCCGAATATAATCCCGAAACCAAGGATTTGGATATTATTTTTAATAATGTTTTTCCTTGCGACAAGGAAAGTCTGGAAAAGCGCGTTACCGAAATGCGCAAAAAATACGGCTTTACAGAATTTGCGGGCGATAATGTTGAATTTCATGCTTCGGGTTGCGTAACTTTCCCCATTTTAGGAACAAAAGCCGCTATTGAGGATAAATTAAGTTTTGACCCCGACCGCAAAAAAAGGCGCGCCATTTACGAAGATATAAAGAAGACCTTTAGCGATTATACTGTATTTGTAGGCGGTTCTTCTTCGTTTGATATGGCGCCTGCCCCCTTTGATAAAGCCTATGCATTAGCAAAATACTGTAAAGAACACGGCATAAGTCATGATGAGGTTGTTTACATTGGTGACGACTACGGTCCAGGCGGAAATGACGAATCGGTTTATAAATCTGATTTTAATTATCTTGAAATTGACAATTATCTCGACTTTGAAAAGGTAGTTTCAGTTTTGTTATAGTAGCAAAAACGGAATGTGTTAAATTCAACACATTCCGTTTTTTATTACATATTCAAAAATACAACCGAAACAACACCAAAAATAAAACCGATATTTTGCGTTAATGTTAGTTTTTCTTTAAACCAGAACCTTGAAATAAAATATGTAAGGATTATACTGCATGCCGAAATCAGCGGGTACATTATTGAAGCGGGCATTCTTAAAACCATAACCATAACTAAAAAGTTACAAAGACCGTTTGCTATACCGCAAATTAAGAATTCACTACTTCCCTTTTTAATAACCGATAGCATACATTTACGTTCCTTAAAAATTGCAATTAACAAGAGAACTACCACTACAAAAAAGAGCGCTATTGACATAAACTGTGCCTTATATGCACCGTTAAAAACCTTTTGCTGTATGTTTTGCACCGTTGTACACAAACCGTTACCCACAAATGCCAATACAAGAAAAACTATCCATTTAACAGTAATTTTATTGTTCTCATCATCTCGTTTTACAAAGTTTATTAAAAACAAACTAACCATTAAAAGAACAAGACCTACAATTAAACTAACGCTGAATTTATCATCACCGAATAAAATTCCGTAAAAAGTAGGAATTACTAAAGAATAGGAAGTAACTAATGAAGTTATTGATAGCGAACCGTTTGCAATTGCTAAAAATGAGCACAAAACCGCCATACCGTAAAAAAAGCCAAAACCAAGCGCATACGGCAAAACCGCTAAATCAAAGTCAGGTTTAATTTGAAAAACGAAAAATAACATTGCCGCTAAAGTAGAAAGCGCCGTAAAAGTAATAGCGCCGCTATTATTCATTTTTTCATTGAATGCTTTTTTTGTAATATGTTGTAAAGATAAACCGCAAACTATTAGAGTAATTAATATTGCATTCATTAAATTCACCTTTTTACAAACTTAGCATCATTTTTTGTAACATCTGTGCCGTTGTGATTAAGCAGTATTGCAAAATCATCCTCTTCAATAACGGTTATTGGATTTTTGTCATCAGTAGGAACTAGTGCGCAGTAGTGATTTCCGTACTTCTTGCCGTCCTTTTCAAAGGATACCGGCTCACTCCAATGAATAAAATCTTTACTTGTTCTTAGTTCCATATAATCCTTGCAAATACTAACACCTTTTTTGCCCACATTAAGTCCTGTATACGAAGCAACGTAAAGGTCATACTTTTTAAGATAAACAAATCTCGTATGCCAAGCATTTTCAATAATGGGGCTTTCCTTACCGAAATTTCCCGGCTCGCAGAATTCACCCTCATAATACTTTACAAAGTCACCCATAATTCCGTCTTCACGTTTACGGGTTCTTGCAATATAAGCGTGACAACTTTCCCAATAACCCTCTTTTAAATTTACAACTGCCTGATTGTAAATTAAATACAAATAATCGTCATTCGGGTTAGCAAAGAAAGAAAAATCACCGCTACCAAGGCAAATTGAATCACCCGACTGACCTATAACCTTATCCCCCTCGGGACTGTATCTGTCAGTAAACCCAACAGTTTCTCCTGTCAGCACCCAACGGTCAAAGGTCCAGTTTCTGCCCTCATCATCCGAGTGCATAAGACCAATATGTCTGAAATCGGAATCATATTTAGGGGTGTTACAAAGACCAAAACTGTCGTAAGCCGTACCTTTTCCGTTCCAACCCGACTCATTATGAAAAAAGGAGAAAAATCTATGCGTTTTAGGGCAAATATAAAGACCCATTGGCCAAACGCTTCCGCGCGCCTTTACACCCTCAGGGTATCTGATATTATTAAATGCATAATCGGCGTGTCCTACTGCGAAATTAGTGCTAATGGGATAAAGAAATCCCATATTATCCACAGTAGTACCGCAAAACATTCCAATTTGCCCCATGTGGCTGTGACCTGTTATTGCCCAGAGTTTTCCGTCAACATCGCGGTAAAAAGGAGTTGTTCCGTCCTGATAAACACCGTTTTTTCTGACAAAAGCGGTGTCAGCAGATTCGCCAATTTCTAAAGTAAATTCTTTTAAAAAATCACTCATAAAAAAATTCCCCTTAAAATTTAATAAATTCCACTCTTATTATATTGATTTCACCAAGTTTTTCAATAAAAAATTTTCGTTATATATTGCACTTTTTTCCTAAATGCAGTAAAATAATTCAATAAGAGGTGGAAAAATTGAACTTCAAATACAGTACTAAAACTTTAGAAAAAATTCTTACCGATTTAGGTGAACTTACAGGTGCCAGTTTTTCTTTCAGGGACGAAAACTTTAATGTTATTGTAAACTGCATTGACCCAAACGACTATTGTTCGGTTTTGCAAAAACAAGTAGGTAAAAACAAACCCTGTCACTTTTCTGATATAGAAATTCTAGAGAAATGTAAAAAAAGCCGCAGTTTAGAGCAACATATCTGCCATGCGGGGCTTTGCGATTTTGCAATGCCGATAATTAAGAACGATATTATTGTAGGATACATAATTTTCGGGCGAATCAGAACTGTTAAAAGTCCTCAAAAACATAGTTATTATTCGGGTTCAGAAAACTGTAATGATTTAGATATATTGTTTAATAAACTCCCCTATTTTACCGAGCGGCAGATAAACTGTATAACCGATTTGCTACCGAGAATTTTGTTTGAAAATGCAATACAAATTGAATTTGATACTTTACTTAATGAAATTACCGAATTTATAAATAGCAATTTAAGTTGCGAATTAAATTTTAGTATTCTATGCGAAAGTTTTTTTGTTTCAAAAAATAAACTCTACGAACTGTTTCGCACCCATTACGATACAACCGTTAACAGTTACATAACCGAACAAAGAATTAAAAAAGCCAAAGAATTGCTAAAATCGACCGATGAAACTGTTTATAAAATATCCACTTTAGTAGGAATAAATAATTATACATATTTTTGTAAACTCTTTAAAAGAAAAACGGGTTTTACTCCATTAGAATATAGAAAAGCATCGACCTGAAAATTTCAAGGTCGATGCTTTTTCTAAAATTTTGAAAAAGTAAAATTTATTTGTTTTTTTCGCTATACTCACCGCAACAGCAACTGCAACCGTTATTTTTTGAACTGCAGGAGCAACCGTCAGGACAGCCGATGCATTTTTTGCCGCTTTTCTTTGCTTTATAAACGTAAAAGGCGGCAAAACCAATAATTAAAACAATAATCGCTATTATAATAAAGTTTTCCATTTAAAACACCTTATTTTGTAACCTTAACTTTAGCCTTTTCTGCATTTAAAGCATACTCTGCCTTTAATTTTTTATCAGCATTAATGCAAAGGTAAACAATCACTGCAACTATAACTGCTACTGCAATAGCACCGCCTATAGCACCGCCAATATTAAGTGCAGAAGGCTCAGTAATAAGGGTACCGATAGTATATACCAAATATCCAACCGTAAAGCCTGTGGCTGATTGAAAAGCAATACCGCCCCAAAGCCATTTAGCGCTCTTCATCTCGCTGTTCATAGCGCCGATTGCAGCAAAGCAAGGAGGAGTGAAAAGGTTAAACATAAGATATGCTAAAGCCGCAACCGATGTAAGACCCATAGTATCTGCAACCTGAGAAGCGCCGCTTTCAAGAACAAGTTCGTCAACATTAATGAAGTTTGTAATACCAAAGCAAACTGCCAAAGTGCCAACAACGTTTTCTTTAGCAATAAAGCCTGTAACAGCGGCGGCTGCCAACTGCCATGAAACCATACCTACAACAGGAAAAATCACATACGAAAACGGACCTGCAATTGATGCTAAAATTGAAGTATCTGCAGATTCTGCAACCTTAAAACTCCAGTCAAAAGATTGCATAATCTGAACCGCTGTATTGCAAAGCAAAATAATTGTAGCGGCTTTAACTATGTAAGACCAACCGCGATTACACATTGATTTAAATGCGCCCCAAAGGGATGGGAATTTATATTCAGGAAGTTCAATAATAAAGAATGATTTTCTTGCTTTGTAGGCTGTAATTTTATTGATAAGCAAAGCGCCGATAAATATTATAACAATACCTACAAAATACATTAGCGCACCTACCCAGGAAGCATCTGCAAAGAAAACGCCTGAAAACAATGCAATTACGGGAAGTTTTGCGCCGCAAGGCATAAAGGGCGCCAGCATTGCGGTGGCTCTTCTCTCACGCTCGTTACGAATTGTGCGGCAAGCCATAACACCGGGAATAGCGCAACCTGTACCAATAACAAAAGGTATAACCGATTTGCCGCTAAGACCAACCTTTTTGAAAATCGGGTCTAACACAACCGAAACACGCGCCATATAACCGCAGTCTTCAAGTAATGCAATGAGGAAGTACATAACCATTACAAGCGGTAAGAAGCCAATAACAGCAATTACACCGCCGATAACACCGTCAACAAGAAGTGCCGAAAGCAAGGGATTTGCGTTCTCGAATAAACCGCCGATAGCCGCTTGACCTATTTCAAGCCAACCCACAAGCAAATCAGCAATCCAAACGCCAGGACCTGCCTGAGAAATCCAGAAAACAAGATACATAACAACGGCAAAAATCGGAATACCAAGCCATTTGTTAGTAAGAACCCTGTCAATCTTATCCTGAGCATTTTTCTCATTTGTTAAAATTTTACGGGTTTCAACCTCGGCTACAATTTTATTAACAAAACTAAAACGCTTTTTATCAGCCTCAATAACAGCATTTTTATCAGTTAGGTCAATATTATCTTGCAAATAAGGTGCAGTCTGTGTTTTACCAACCTGCTCTACCGCTGTCTTTACAAGTTTTAAAAGACCGTCGGCAGATTTTGAAACAGTATCCACTACGGGACAACCCAACTTCTCGCTAAGAAGTTTTGAATCAATAACAGTTTCCTTTTTCTTATTAATATCTGCCTTATTTAGCGCAACAACAACAGGTATACCAAGTTCTAAAAGTTGAGTTGTAAAGAAAAGGCTACGGCTTAAATTTGTAGCATCCACAATATTAATAATAACATCGGGATTTTCGTTTTTAACATAAGAACTGGTAATGCTCTCTTCCGAAGTAAAGGGTGACATTGAGTAAGCACCCGGCAGGTCAACTGCAACAAGGGTATCATTACCTTTGTAATAACTCTTCTTTATAGAATGTTCTATTTTGTCAACAGTAACACCCGCCCAGTTACCAACCTTCTCATTACGTCCTGTAAGAGCGTTGTACATCGTGGTCTTACCACTGTTTGGATTACCCGTTAAGGCGATTCTCATAATAACTTCCTCCTCATAAAATGTATATTCTCATTATTATAAGCAATTAAATCAGTTAGTTGCCGCTAACTATTGGGCAAAAAAGTAACCAGCGGATTACTTTTCATAAAAACCGAAACTAAATGATGATAGCCTCTGCAAGTTGGGTATCAATATTATATCTGCCATCCTTAATAGAAACTACACAGCCACCCTTTAAGTGAGAAATCACTGTTATCGGTTCACCGCTGTAGCAACCCAAAGAAAACAAAAAGGCATCCAACTCTTCATCATCGGTTTCTATCCGCTGAATTATGTACTCTTTTCCTTCCTCTGCAGTGCTTAAATTCATAATGCATCTCCCTAAGTGAAAAAACCAATTAGTTTAGGCTAACTAAAGCCCTAAAAAAACAATTAGCACCTGCTAACTGCATTGTATATTACCACACCTTGCCATATTTGTCAATACTTTTTAATCATTTTTTTGAAATTTTCGTTAGTTTTTTTACTCTTGAAATACTTTGTGTTTTATGTTAATATAAATATAAAATAAGGGGGATCTCAATAATGTATTTACACGAATCCGCTGAGATGTATCTTGAAACTATATATGTCCTCTCTCAGAAATCAGGCTCTGTCAGAAGTATTGACGTTGCCGAAAAAATGGGTTATTCTAAACCCAGTGTCAGTCGGGCAGTTGGTCTTTTAAAAAATGGCGGTTATTTAACTATGGGGAATGACGGTTATTTAACCCTTACCGAACTTGGAATTACAACCGCTAAAAAGATATTTGAACGTCATACAGTATTATCTGAATTTTTAGCCCTTGTCGGCGTTAGTGATGAAATCGCCGCCAAGGATGCCTGCAAAATCGAACACGTTGTCAGTGACGAAACGATTATGGCAATCAAAAAATTTATTGAAAAATAAAACTAAAGTTAAAAGGTCGGCTTTGAGCCGACCTTTTTTGTTATTCAAATTGCTCTTTTTTGTAATCAGGTATTGCATCAAATTGTGACACCACAAATCCCGATATTTTAGATGCAAATAAAAGACAATCTTCTGTTTTTTCGCCTATACTGTATTTATGTAAAAAAGCGGCTGAAAAACTATCCCCCGCGCCTACTGTTGATACTACCTTAACTTTCACCGGTTCGGCGTTATAAACTGTATTTTCTGCAACGCAATACGCGAGCGAACCCTCACCGCCGCGCGTAATTATTAAAACTTTTATGTTGCTGAACTTTTTGCAAATTTCTTTTACAACAACATTCAAGTCATCACAAAAAACAATGTTAATCGCTTTAAGTACGGTTTTTAATTCTTCGTCACTGATTTTTAAAATCGTGGCTTTTAAAAAGGAAAAATTAATTATTTCACTGTTAAAATAAGGCGGTCTTATATTTACATCAACAAAAATTTCTTTGAAAGTGTTATTTTGCACCAAACGATTTAAAACATTAAAATTATGATTACTTCGCAACGCCAATGTACCAAAATACAGTACATCAAAACCGTTAAAATCGCCCTTATAATCAATAAAGTCCCAAGCAACGTCTTTTAATAAATTATAAGTAGGAACAGAATTTTCATCAAGGGATACAAGGCATTTGCCCGTTTCTTTACCTCGCACCACACTTAAAAATTTAGTCTTAACACCAAAATTTTGAACGGCGGATAAAGTTTCAGCCGCCAAACTGTCTTCCCCTACGGCAGAAAGCAAAAATGCTTCATTCCCAAGCCTTGCCGAATGTGCCGCAAAGTTAAGCGGCGCACCGCCAATAAATTTATTATCGGGATAAACATCCCACAAAACTTCGCCAAAAGAAAGTATTTTCAAAATTAAGCGCCCCAAATCTTAAAAATTTACTTTTTAAGTCTAACATATTTATAAAAAGATTGCAAATAATTTCAATTCATAACAGAGATATAATATTAAAAACCATAAGGAACGACGCATAGGTCGTTCCCTAGATAAAATTTATGATGCATCTTTCAGTTGATTGTTCTTTTTTGGTAGGGTTGACCCCTCCCCTACGCTTTGCGCGGTTTCGAGCATATTTTCGGCAAAAATGCCGTAGCCTTTTGTTGGGTCGTCTATTAGCACGTGGGTTACAGCGCCAATGAGTTTGCCGTTTTGTAAAATCGGGCTGCCCGAAAGCCCTTGGACTATTCCGCCTGTGGCATCTAACAAAGCCGAATCGGTAACTGTAACTATCATATTCTGCGTTTTTGAATGAAAAGCGGAAACTCTTACCTTTACCTTGCAGTCATAAAGTTTTGGGGTATTGCCGTCAACTGTGCATAAAATTTGGGCACTACCGTCACTAATTTCGTTTTTTAAAGCAACCTCGGTAAGATAGGTATAGTTAATTTCGCTATCAAGCCTTGAATAAACACCCGCGTTGCTGTTAAGGCAAATTTTACCAAGTGTATTAACACCGAATTTTCCGTTAAGTTGACCTGGGGCGCCTACCTCACCTTTTTCAACCGAGAGTATCTCGGCATTTACGATTTCGCCGCTATTGAGTTGCAAAAGGCTGTCGGTGTCCTCGTCACAAATACCGTGTCCCAAACCGCAAACAATACCTGTAGAGGGACTATAAAAAGTAAGCGTGCCGATACCGGCTGAACTGTCCCTTACCCAAACCCCGATTTTGTATCCGTTTGTTTCGGCGGATACTGCGGCAGTTACATTAATATAAATCCGCTTGTTTTCTCTTGAAATTAAAAATTTCATTTTTTCTCCGCCCGATTTTTCAACAATTCGGCTTAAATCCTCATTAGTAGTGATTTTTTCACCGTTTACGGAAATAATATAATCACCGAGTTTAATTCCCGAATCCTTTGCGGGTGATACTTTACCGTTGGCGGTTTCAACCGATGTCAGTTCAACAACCAAAACTCCCTCGGTATAAATTTTCATACCGAAAGGACTACCCAAAACCGCTACGTACATTTCGTCAACTACTTCAACATTAACCTGAGTTACGGGTATAATACCGAAAGCCTTTAAATCGACCGCGTAATTTTGTCCCACATTTAAATGCAAATTGCTCTGTGAAAGTTCTATTCCGCCGAATTCTGCCGTTACGGGTATATTAGAATTTATAAACAAATTTTCGCCTTTTTTTATTTTGTAATCATCGCTAATATTATTTTGCAAATAAAAAATCGCTGTAAATATTAAAATACAAATTAAAAGGGCGAAACAAAAGAAAAATCTCACAAAAAACCGTGCAACTTTCATTACATTCCCTCCTGTAATATGTTGCACGGTTTAAAGTAAAAATATAAATGCTAAAAAAATCTAAATTATTTTAGGGCTTCTTATTTTGCTTTCTTTTTTTAAATTCAGGCAAGTCGAGTCTTATCATAGCGACTATTATTGAAATTAAACTGAAAATATCCGAAAGCAGACCGCCCGAAGAACGATAATATGTATTATAAACCATCCACATAAAGCAGGTTGGAAGATTTATAAGCCTTAATTTAGCGGGATTTTCGGTGCCGTGGGCAATAGTTTGAACAACTGCGCCCATTATTGCAAAAATGCAAATAATACCGTCCCAAGTAGCGATACCAAAAACTATAAATATTATACTAAATAAAATTTGCGCTTTTTTAGTTGATGCGCCCTTTTGCACCAGCCATATATAAACAAAACCGCGCAAGCAACTGATGACATTGGAAATCATACCCGTATATGCCGTTAGCATAAAATAATTAACGGTAAACAGTATGTAACTTATAATTTTAAAAACTGTTATAGTTTTAAAATTTTTTGCCTGAAAAGACAGTGCCGACATCAAAAAAGCCGCAATTCCAAAAACTTGCGCCGATATATCATAAAAATTCATTTCAATTCCTTACTTTCTGTGATAACTGTAGTAAACAATCATATCCATTTTTTCGCCGTTAAGGGAATTTACACCCGTAACAGTTATTCCGTCACCGCTGAGAAGTGTATAGTAAGTAGCGTTTTCCGCCATACATTTAAAAACGTCCTTTTCGCCGCACATTATACGGATTTCGCCATCAATTACAACAATTCTACCCGATTTACCCATTATTGTTTCTTTAACTGAACCGTCCTCATTTTTAATGCGCCTTGTAACGTACTTAATTTCCCTACCGTCCATTTCAAGAAGAACGTTTTCGTTTTCGTCTTTTTTACGTTTGAATCCAAACATTTACCACAACTCCTTTATTCGCAACAATTTTATAACTAAAAACACGCCTTGTCAACCAAAATAATGTATTTTACCAACTTTTATTCAAATACTACTACGGGTGATTTTTTTGATAACTACAATAATAAGAACTGTAATTTTGTACATTTTTGTAACGCTTGGCATAAGATTAATGGGAAAACGGCAAATCGGCGATATGCAACCAAATGAATTGGTAATTACGCTTTTAATTTCCGAAATCGCCGCTATACCTTTGCAGGATACCTCTCAGCCGCTACTTAACGGTATAATGGCAATTTTTATGTTGGTTATTCTTGAAATTGTAATGTCTGTATTAGCGATGAAAAATCAGTACATCCGCAAAATTATGAGCGGTAAATCAATAGTCGTTATAAAAAACGGTGTAATTGACCAAAAAGCGATGAAAAATGTAAGAATGACGGTTCTTGATTTAATCGAACTGCTTCGCGGACAAAATGTTTTTGATGTATCTACCGTTGCGTTCGCCGTGCTTGAAGTAAACGGCAATTTGAGTGTACTTTTAAAGGCAAAAGAGCAACCTGTAACCGTTGGAGATATGAACATTAAACCCAAAGAAGAAGCGCTGTCAATACCGGTTATCAGCGACGGTAAAATTATTGACGAATCATTAAAAGCGCTTGAAACCGACCGTAAAGTGCTTGAAAGCAAACTAAAAGATAACAAAACCGAGGCAAAAAATGTATTTTTGATGACACTTGACCGCAACGGTAAATACACAATAATTAAAAAGGGGGAAAAAACTTGAAAAGACTAATAGCCGCAGGAATTCTGTTTTTATTTGTAATATCTACCTATATTTACGGATATTTATATATTGATACTGCTTGCGATACAGCAAACAAATACCTTAAAAAATGTATATCGGTTTACGATAAGGGTGAAAATGCCGAGCCTACGGCAGAAAAACTTGAAAAATATTGGGCAAGCAAAGAAAAAGGGCTATCGTTTTTTGCAAATCACGCTGATATTGACCAAATTGAACTTGCGATTAATTCCCTTAAAACCTACAGCAACACAAAAAATAATGAAATATTTTATGAATATTCAGGAACAGTTCATACGCTGCTTCATCAGTTAATGGAAGATACTACACCGAATATTCATAGCATATTTTAAAATATATTCGTTTTAAATTGCATAATTATGCAAATAGATGTTGACTTTTATCTGCTAAAGTGATATACTTTTTAAGTATCTAACCGTTTATACACGGTAATTAAATTTTAGGAGAGATTTTTTATGAAAAAGTTTGCAAAAATTTTAAGCCTTTTGCTTAGCATTTGCTTGGTATTCAGTCTTGCTGCTTGCGGTGCTGCTGATAATAATTCAAGCGATGCTAACGTTGATGCAGATAGTGATGTTCTCGTTATGGGTACTAACGCTGCATTCCCCCCTTACGAGTTTGTTGATGACAACAATAACATTGTTGGTATTGACGCTGAAATCGCTGCTGCAGTTGCAGAAAAACTCGGCAAAGAACTTCAGATTAAGGATATGGAATTTGATTCACTCCTTACTGCTGTTCAGTCCGGCGCGATTGACTTTGCTCTTGCAGGTATGACCGTTAACGACGAGCGTAAACTTACAGTTGATTTTTCTGATACTTATGCTACAGGCGTTCAGGTTGTTATTGTTTCAGAAGATTCTAAAATCGCTACAATTGATGACCTTGATGGCAAAATGATTGGTGTTCAGGCCGGTACTACAGGCGACATTTACTGTACTGACGACTACGGTCAAGAACACGTTAAGCAGTACAACAACGGTGCTTTAGCAGTTGCTGCTCTTAAAAACGGTCAGGTTGACTGCGTTGTTATCGACAACGAGCCTGCTAAAAACTATGTAAAGGCTAACGAAGGTTTGAAAATTCTTGATACTGAATATGCAGTTGAAGATTATGCAGCCGCTATTTCAAAAGAAAACAAGCAGTTGCAGGAAGATTTCAACAAAGCACTTAAAGAACTTAAGGATGAAGGCAAAATTGCTGAAATCATCGAGAAGTACATTCCTGCTGAAGCAGAATAATTAAATTAATAAATGTAGCAGGGCGGCTTTGCTACCCTGCTATTATTTTTAGAAAAGAGTGAGATTTTGAATATAATTTCCTTTAGCAGTTGGTTAGCGGATACACCACAGTGGATTCAAAGCCTGCCCGAATGGTTACAAAATTTTCTTTTCCAGTTATATCAAACCTTTATTTATGCTGACAGATGGAAATTTTTTACTGACGGTTTAAAAATCACCTTTATAGTAACAATCGGCGCGCTTATTATGGGTGTAATTATCGGACTTATTATTGCAATAATCCGCACCTCGCACGATTTGAGCCAAAAAAAGCCTTTTTGGGTATTAAGACTTCTTAATACCATTTCTAACGTTTATCTTACCGTTATAAGAGGAACTCCTATGATGGTTCAGTTGCTTATAATGGGATTTGTTGTAATGGTTCCTAAGACCGAAATCGGCACTATTATTTGCGGTATTATTACCCTTGGTATTAACTCGGGCGCTTATGTTGCTGAAATTGCGCGTTCGGGAATAATGTCAATCGATCGCGGACAAATGGAAGCAGGCCGTTCTTTAGGCTTTAATTATGTGCAGACTATGTGGCATTTTATAATCCCACAGGCAATTAAAAACATATTACCCGCTTTAGGCAACGAAATGATAACCCTATTAAAAGATACTTCGCTTGTATCGGTTATCGCTTTACGTGACGTTACCAAGCAGGCGCAAAACATAGTTAGTATTACTTATCAGGCATACGTTCCCTACATTAGTCTTGCAATTATATATCTTGTTATTGTTATAATTCTTACTAAATTACTTGGCATTTTCGAAAGGAGGCTTCGCAACAGTGACCACTAATGATACACTTATTAAGGTTGACGGTTTAGAGAAAGCCTTCGGCGAAGTACAGGTTTTAAAAGGGATTGACCTTGAAATCAAAAAAGGCGAAGTTGTTGTTATTATCGGACCTTCGGGTTGCGGTAAGTCAACATTTTTGCGGACCCTTAATTTACTCGAAGAACCAACCGGCGGTAACATTTATTTTGAGGGCACCGACATTACTGCACCCAAAACCAATATTAACATTCACCGCCAAAAAATTGGTATGGTTTTTCAACAGTTTAATCTGTTCCCTCATATGACTGTGCTCAAAAATATGACCATTGCGCCTATGAAATTGCTTAACCTTTCCAAAGCCGAAGCCGAAGAAAGAGCCCTTAAATTACTTCAACGCGTGGGACTTGCAGATAGAGCGAATTCCTACCCCTCGCAACTTTCAGGCGGTCAGAAACAGCGCGTTGCAATAGTCAGAGCGCTTTGTATGGAACCCGAAGTTATGTTGTTTGACGAACCGACTTCCGCACTTGATCCCGAAATGGTTGGCGAAGTTTTGGAAGTTATGAAGTCACTCGCTAACGACGGTATGACAATGGCAATCGTTACACACGAAATGGGTTTTGCACGCGAAGTTGCCAACCGTATACTTTTTATCGACCAAGGTATTATAATGGAGCAAGGTTCACCTGAAGAAGTTTTTGGAAACCCTCAAAGTCCGCGTCTTAAAGACTTTTTAAGTAAAGTTATATAAACTTAAAGAAAGAAGTTTTTTAAATGGCTAATATTTGGCACGATATTTCCCCTAAAAGAATTTTACCTGAAGATTTTATTTGCGTAATAGAAATAGCAAAAGGCAGTAAAAAGAAGTACGAACTTGATAAGGAAACGGGTTTTATTATTCTTGACCGTATTCTTCATACTTCTACCCACTACCCTGCCAACTACGGTTTTATACCCAGAACTTACGGTGATGACAATGACCCGCTTGACGTATTGTTGCTTTGTTCTGAGGATATTGAACCGTTAACGCTGGTAAGGGCTTATCCAATAGGCGTTATTACAATGATTGATAACGGTCATAATGATGAAAAAATCATCGCTATCCCCTTTAATGACCCCACATATAACGGATATAAAGATATTAATCAATTACCTAAGCATATTTTCGATGAAATGCGCCATTTCTTTGAGGTTTACAAAAGCCTTGAAAATAAAGCAACTGCTGTTGATGATGTTAAGGGTAGAGATGATGCTTTAAAAATTATTGCCGATTCTATTGAAAATTACCGAAACAATTTTTGCTAAATTAAAAAACAAACTCCATAAATATCAAAACACAGGTTCAATTAAAAATTGAACCTGTGTTTTTTTAGACTAAACAGAAATTATTAAATTTTGTTTTAAGAATTAAATATAGTAGCCGTCAAAATAATATTCCTTGCCGTCTATAACACGAACACCGCGGGCAACATAACCCTCAGAATCAACATAGATATATTTGTGTTTTACAATATACCAACCTGATGTTGTAACCATTTGACCGCTTTCAGAATAATATCTTCCGTCAACGATAGTATCGGTATACATCCAACCGTCATAATCGAATGCATAGTAAGCACCGTTAATATAATATTCGTATTCGCTTCTTACAAGTTCACCGTCATCTAAATAATACCAAATATCATCTGCCTGATACCAACCGTGACCTGTAATGTCATACTGATAAACACCCTCGCTATCAAAGTAGCAAAGTTTACCGTCAATACTATATGCACCTGTACAAATTGAAACATAAGGTTTTTTATTATCTATCGAATAATTATAATCTTGATAGTATTTAACACCGCCGTCATTAATCCAACCTGTAAATGCTAAATGTTCTTTAGAGAAATATGTCCATTTACCATCAATCTTTTGCCAACCTGTAGCATTTAAGCGAATACCATCAGCATTATAATAATAGTATCCGTCCATATATTCGGTATAAGAATAGTAGAAACGGTTTGCAACCATTTCACCGTTACTTCCTAAACGATACCAATTTCCGTTAAAGTAGATTTCACCGTATACACGCTCGCCTGCCATATAGAAATACCATTTACCGTTCTCCATAACCCAACCGTCAGGATTACTAGAAGTAGTATTTCCAACTTCGCCAAGCCAAATTCCGTTTTTATCAAATTTATGGTATTTGCCTTCGATTTCAACTGTTACACCGGAAACCATGTAAACACCATCGAAATAGTACCAATTTACACCATTTGAATACCAATCATCAGATATTAAAGAACCGTCTGCTCTTGCTAACATCCAAATTGATTCGCTCTCAACTTCAACAGCATAATCGTATGTAGAAGAGTAACCGCCGTAGCCATAATAATCTTTACGTTCAATCCATTGGTTGTATACACAAAGACCGTTTTTACCTACATAGTAGTTGTTACCGTTTGAATATACAACAGAATCATATAATAATCTACCGTCTTCTATAAAATAGTCGCCTTTCCAGCCGTCAAAAGCAACACCGTTTTCATAGTAGTAAGCAGTGCCGTAACCGTCATTATTTTCAAAAATCCAACCGTTTGCGTTGGTTCTGCTAACGATTACGCCATCACCGTTGGTAGAAATTAATTCACCGGCGTGTAAGTTGGTCACATTGGTTTGAAGAACATAAAACTCAAAATAATATTCAATGCCATTAATATTATTAACACCGCTTACGAGGTAATTATATTCATCGGCATAATACCATTCGCCGTCATCTAAAACCCAGCCTTTTACAGCCGCACCGTCAGCACCGTAATAACGTTCATTACGGCGTTCATTGCGAAGCATTTTACCGTCGTAATCAAAATAGTAAAGTCTGCCGTCGGCATCCTCAAGCGAACAGTCTTTATAAGGACGATACTCCTCATCATAATAATATTCGCCTACGTAATACCAATCGTTACCTACTTGATTCCAACCAATATTATAAAGTTCAGCAATTTTTTTACCGTCAGCATCTACAACAAATGATCTACCGTTTACCTCATAAGCACCGTCTGTAAGAAGTTCTCCGTTTTCACCGAATACATAACCCGAATTATCAAGTCCTGTAAACAAGGCTCCGTTAGAAGCAGCCCAATACCAAGTGCCATAGGATGATGAAACCCAACCGTTTGTTGCCATTCTGCCATTGTAGTCAAAATAGTAATTTACGCCATCTACTTCGTAAGATATATTTGTAACCATTGCACCACGGTGATTAAAATAATGCCAATATCCGTCTATAGCAGCCCAATCATCAATCACTATTTTGCCGCCTTTAACGCAAACAGTATAACCGTCTGAATGTTTATATAAACCGTCTGCTGTGAGCGGTTTATAACTTCCGTTAACATTCGTCGCATAAAGAAGATTGTCATCCGAAATAATGTCACAGTATGACATATAAGGATTAAAATAATACCATGTATTGCCTAAGGCAAGCCAACCGTCGTAAACAAAACCGTCTTTTACATAAACCCAATTGCCGCCTTGCGTATACCAACCATCTGCGGTTATGATATATCCATCTTTAGAAATCAAATAATTATCATATATTGTGTCAAAATGCATAATGCCTGAATAATCAAAAGCATAACGAGCGCCGTTAATTTCAAAAATACCGCCACGTGCTATGGTACCATCAGCAAATGCATAATACCAGGAATCACTATTAGGTCTTAGGAACCAACCTGATATTTTATAACCGCGGCATTCATCATCGAAATAATACGCAGCGCCGTCAAGTCCTTCAATTGTTTCGCTACGAGCAGCACAACCGTAATCGTTGAAGTAATAATATGCATTACCCATTTGAACAAGACCCTTAGGTGCTTTGCCGCCTTCACCATAATAATACCAACTGCCGTATTCGGTTTTATACCAAGTGTTAACATAAAGTTCGCCGCCTACTTTAGCGCGGTAATAAATCCATTCATGATACTCATTTTCGTAATCATAATATCCTATACTAAATGTTGTATCATCATACATGGCGCCGCCATGATCAAAGCCGTAATATTTACCGCCTATTAAAGCAACTTCACCGGTACATTTTGCACCGTTTAAACCGTAATATTGCCAATAATAGCCGTTAATATAATCGTTAGAATATACCTTTTCCCAAGTGCTGGTAACAAGGCTATCGTCGGCTTTAACTTTTATATCAACCCATTTTTCACTGGCTCTAAGATAAATATTATGCTCACCCTCGGTATACATAATGCCGTCACCGTTAAAAGCATAATATTTACCACCGATTAAAGCAATTTCTTCGCGATAAGCCGCACCGTTAGTTCTGTAATAACGCCAGTTGCCGTATTCATCCTTAATCCATTCGTCAGAAGCCATATAACCGTTTGGTTTTACGTAATACATAACCCATGTATCGCCAATATTACCACCTATTGTTCGGTCATAAGTGATTTTGCCGTTATAATCAAGATAACGCCAACCGTATGTATCAGGTGCCCAGTCATCTTCAACAATATGACCGTTTGCATCGAAATAATACCAATCTGGTTCTTCAAAACTGTAACGACTGTCGTACACCCAAGAAGATGTTACACAATAACCGTTTGCGTCAACATAACATTCACCCTGAGAATCATAAACAAAATCGTTTGTAACCATTATACCGTCCCAGTCAAGATAAACCCAACCTTTGCTATCCAAACGCCATTGATCGCGAACCATTTCACCGTTTTCGTAATAACTCCAAGTGCCGTCAGGATGTGAAAACCAACCGTCATTCACTTGAGCCGAAACGTTAAAAGAGAATGCTAAAACCAAAAGGCAAAGAGTAGCAATCACCAATAAGATTTTTTGTTTTCTCAAGAAAAATTCCTCCTTTAAAAATAAATAATTTTAATAAACAGATTATTCTGCATTAACGGCACAAATCGGTAAAAACCGATTTAATGCAGAAACTCACAACCAATCACCAATTGATTGTTACTGCTAATTTGATTATACTGCAAATACCCTAATATTTCAAGTAACTAATTAAATAAATATAACAATTCTTTTTTGTTTATTATAATATCAATTATCTGTCTATATAGCAAAAAGGGATAACCCTTCGGTTATCCCCTTTTAAACAGTGAAAAATTATTTCATGCTGTTTTCGTAAGATTCGATCATCTTTTTAACCATCTGACCGCCGATAGAACCAGCCTGCTTAGAAGTAAGGTCACCGTTGTAACCCTGCTTTAAGTTAACGCCAACTTCGTTAGCAGCCTCCATCTTAAAACGGTTGAGTGCATCTTTAGCCTCAGGTACTACATACTTAGACATAATAATTTCTCTCCTAAAATAATTAATTGTTTATTGCGTTTGCAATATTATCTTATGAAACAATAATCATTTTATTTGAGGTAAATTTTGTTTTTTAATTATCAAAATTTTACAGTTTAACAACCTTACCCGTTGCGATACTTTCGTATACAGCATTCATAGCCTCGATTGTACGTTTATGCCATTTAAGATTAATAAGCGGTGTTTTATTGTTTCTGATATTATCAACAAACTCGTCAATAAGACCTATCCACTCGTCAAAATATGTATACTGTACCGTATATCTGTCATTAGGACAGCCGTTATGATAAACGTTAGGACCGAAGCAATCCGCCATAACTGTTCCCTTTTCACCGTTAAGGGTAATGTTAACTTCCATTCTTTTCGGGAAAACTTCCCAACCGGGACCCGGAACTTTTAAGCGCTCTTCCATTTTAGACCATGATGGATCGAGTGAAAAGATAGTTCCGTCCTTCATTTTACCGATAACAGACAGCATATCCTCTTCTTCAATATCAGGGCGGATATTAGGTGCTACCTCGGCATAAATGCTATCAAAATCGCTACCTGTCATATGTCTTATCATATCAAAAATATGTGGATGGTCGCAAAGCGCACCGCCTCTGAAACGGCTGTCACCCTCTTTAATAGGCACACGTTTTCCATAACTCTTTTCGGGAACGCCTTGCCAAGGAAAAGCCCACACAGGCGAAAGTGTAATATTAGTAGCATTAAATGACTTGATTTTTCCGATTTCGCCGTTTTTAATCAATTCTTTCATACGTACGATTACGGGGTTATAGTGCATTTCAAGTTCAATCTGACAAACAAGGTT
Organism: Acutalibacteraceae bacterium; assembly: GCA_045540535.1. GTDB lineage: Bacteria > Bacillota > Clostridia > Oscillospirales > Acutalibacteraceae > UBA737. Next base: position 21,355 of record JAZQHI010000032.1, read on the forward strand.
ATTCTTTTCAACAATGTCAATCATTTCGTCATACTCATCCATCTGGAAAGTAGGGATTTTCATTGAAAGAATATGAATACCACGCTCAGCGCAAAGTTTCATTTGTCTTAAATGGTCGCTGTTTTCACTAGCAAGTACTACTGCCTCAATTTCGGGATGGGCGTCAAGCATTTCTGTTTCGCTATCATAACAAGGGATGCCCTTTACACTATTAAGGAAAATTTCTTTAACCTCATCATTAGCAGTTGCAACTGCAACCCAATCGAGTTTTGGGTTATCCATCAAGGTCTGATAATATTTTCTTGTATGACCGTGAGTCATACTCATCATAGCAATCTTTAAAGGTTTCATTTTAAATTACCTGCCTTTCCCCTGTTTTAACAGATACCTTTGCTTTTTCTACTAATGCTAAAAGTTCAGAATCAATTGCAATCATCTCATCACAAGTACCCTTTTGTGCAATAGTAAATGCAGAACGAACAACTGCAATTTCCTCAACCGATAAACCGTAAAGTTCAAAGTCAACATCAGTAAATTTCTTATTTTCATTTCCGAAAACATAGATAGAATCTTGCTTTAACTGAGCGTCAACAACAACATCGCAAGCAATACCGCGCTGAGAAATAATTTCATGCTTATCTTTTGCGATTTCACCCTTTGACAGCGTTGCAGAAATTTCAATTGTGCAAACAATAGAATCCTCAGCCGTTGCTATTACATTAAGAGTATTATCATTTTGCATAGCGGTAATACCAACTATTTTTCTGCCCAATATGTACTGGCAAAGATCCAACTCTCTGTAAAGTTCGGCAAAAATATCTTTTTCTTTCTCAACTATGCGCGCTACTCGCATAACACTTATTCCAACAAGTGTTCCGCCCTCTACAATATTTTTAAGTTCAGTAAATCTTCTTTCACTTCTATGCGAAAGAATTGGACATTCCTTACCGCTGATTAAAGCAGTACTGTTATCCTTTAGTTTTGCTGAATTTTCCACCGAATATTTATTCAATAAAAAATCCAATTTTTCCTGTAATTTTTGCATATAAGTCACCTCTTAAATTAATATCTGTTTTTTTACCCAACCTGCATCTTTATAAGAATTGCCCTCAAAACTAATTCTTCTGAGCAAGGTTGCAGTTTCGGTTTGAATTTCGCCCCATTTGCGAGTTTTTAATGACCACCAGAATGTGAAAGCACCCAAATCCTCGGCACAACCTAAAACCGATGGCATTGAATCTTTAAGTGTGTGCCATGTAGTAAGCATAATGCCGAACAGGTCATTTTCGGTTGCAGTATCAATACAAGCGTCATAATTCTGTCTGTTAAGCCAAGGCGCAATTATTAATTCTTTACCCTTATCTTTTAAATAGACAGAGGTTTCAATCGGTGCGGTTTTACAGTCATACTGCCAGTCAACCATAACCGTTTGCGGATTTATTGCTTGGAGTAATTCTTCCGCTTCACCGCTATTTCCAAATGCGGCATATTCGCCCGAAAACTTTTCACGTTCTAAAACCATATCCATCCACATCATTGGCTTTTTGCCCTCATTTACAATCGTATCTGTAAGGCGTTTTAAATAATCGGGCATAGTTTTTCTTGCATCATCGTGGAATTGGAAAAAATAAGCCTCATCGCAGCCTATATGGAAATATTCTGTACCTTCAAACAGTTCATAAAGTTCAAAACGAATTTTCTTCAATAATTCAAAAACTTTTTCGCTTTCTATATTCCAAGCCCAGCCGTCAGGCGTGAATAATCTGCTCAAAGCGGGGTTTTGGTCAAGGACAACGTGTTTGCCTGAAATAACTCTTGAAGCGGTTGCATGACCTAACATATTAAACATTGGTATCGGTTCCATACCAAAAATACGCGCTTCGTTTATAAGTTCGCGAACCTCGTCTTTAGAAAAGGCATTTTCCCAAGCAAGTTCTTTTAAGCAGTCATATTTAAGCATACCCCAAAATTCAAAAACAATATGGGTGTATTGGCAAATTCCTGCAAAACGAACAAGTTTTTTTATAAAATAAAAATCATTTTCGGGAAAAACACAAATGTGTATCATTCTGTTTTTCAGTTTATAATCGCTTTCGGTATTAAAGCAGGAAATCTTCAATTCTTCCTTACCGTCTTTAAGTGTGCTATACTTAATTTGCATAATAAGAGCAACAAACCCACGCATAAGACCGCCGTAATCGGCACCTTTAACTGCCAAGCCGTTTTCGTTAACACTTATTGCAAATTCCTTACCGTTGGTTAAAACGGGCGGCTCAATATCACCTACAACAAAGGTGTTATCTTGTCCTTCAGAAATATCCAGTTGCGAAGAATTGTAAGAAAAGTTATTCCAAAGTTTTTTAATGGTGTCATTATTAAATTTTGCATCTGCTTTACATGAAACAGTAGGACTAAATAAAAAATAATTATTCATAAAATCCCTCCATGTTTAAAGTTTAATACAAACTTTAAATTGAAACAATACAAATTCCTACATAAAATTTATAATTTTCGAAACAAAACAAAAGTAAGAATTGACAAATCAAGCCTTAAAACATATAATCTTGGTAGGGTGATTAATATGTTTTTCGAAACAAGCGATTTTTCCGCAAATCAAATTGCGGCTTTTGAATTTAATTGGTCAAGGCAACGAAGCACATCGGGTTTGCGACCTTATCATGCGCTGTCAATTCGGTTAAAGGGTAACGCTGAATTTATACATAAAGATAAAACGGTAAAGGTTACAACGGGTGACATTCTTTTTGTACCCGCTTTTTATGACTATACGCTTGATTCTGAAGACGAAGAACTGCTAGTAATTCATTTTAATTCACCTGATAATTTGCCTAAAACCATAAAAAAATTCACCCCTAAAAACAAAAGTTTTTACGAGCGTTATTTTTATGAAATATATTCTTCATGGACCAAAAAGCAAAGCGGTTACCAACACGAATGCCGCCATTATTTTCATAAATTGGTTATGCATATTGAAAGAGAATATAAACACGGAAAACTGCAAAATCCAAACAAAAAAATAGCCCAAACACTTGAATATATTCACAGTAATTTTACCGACCAACTGCTAACTGTAAGTTCATTGGCAAAGCGTTGTAATGTAAGCGAAACCTATTTCAGAAAACTGTTTTTTGAAAATTATCAAATTACGCCGCTTGAATATATAAATAATTTACGTACTGAATATGCAATAGAACTTTTGGAATCGGGTTATTATAACGTTACGGAAGTTGCTGAAAAATGCGGTTTTGGTAACGCATATTATTTCAGTACATTTATAAAAAAACGAACGGGTCATTCGCCTAAAAAATTCATTAAGGAATATGAAATATAAAAAAACGGTATAAACTGAAATTTCAGTTTATACCGTTTAAAATTTAAATTATTGTTCCGCCGCCAACAACTATTTCGCCGTCATAAAACACTGCTGCTTGACCCGGACTTGCGGCGCGTTGGGGTTCATCAAAAATAATTTTAACTTTTCCGTCCTCTAAAGGTTTAATTACAGCATTTGCGGCTTTATGTCTGTAACGAAGTTTTGCAGAAACCCTCATTTCATTTTCGAGTTTTTCAAATGGGATAAAATTAAGGTTATCAACCGTTACTTCGCGGCTAAAGAGGTGTTCTTCATCCCCTAAAACCACCTCATTGTTATCAGCATTTTTGCTAATTACAAACTGCGGTTTTCCAAGTGCTATTCCAAGACCTTTTCTTTGACCTAAAGTATAATGAATAACCCCGTTATGAAGACCTAAAACATTGCCGTTAATATCAACGTAATTGCCTTTTTTTGATACTGCACTGTCATTCTTCTCGATAAAACTTGCATAATCCCCATCAGGCACAAAGCAAATATCCTGACTATCAGACTTA
>JAZQHI010000033.1:0-6760 GCA_045540535.1 Acutalibacteraceae bacterium
CCGCCATTTGTATTAAAGGTTATATTGTAATCAACGTGTTGGCTATAACTGCCTATATCATCAATATAAATTACATCTTTAGCATTAGGCGCACTGATAAATATTTGAGTTTGCCATAGATATGCCTGATTTAAAGCATCCGGTACGTAGGACCATGGAATTGTAACCATTTGCTTACCTGCAGGAACGGTTATTTCCTCTGTCTGTAAACTTTGATTACCATTAAATCTGATTCTTATTTTCACACCGCTTGTAGATTCAATCCAAAAAGCCATACCATCGTCTTCTGCAATGAAATTAACCTTTTGATTGAGAATATTTGCAGTTACATTCGCTTTATTAATGGTAATTTTCAAAGAATTATTACCACTTAAAGCATGGTTTGCATCTGTATTTAGTGTAATATCTGCATTATTTTCCGGCCAAGTCCAGTTTAGCCACTTGGCACTTATATCATCAGAGGTGGTGTACGAATCGCAGTTTTCAAAATCAGCATTATGGCTAATCCATCTTGCCCAATATTCTTTATCATCAGAAATATCGTCGGACACAGTAGTTAAAGGAGAGCCTGCAAATTCCGGATTATCAAACCAGCCGGCAAAGGTGAGTCCGTCTCTTTCTATGTTATCCATAGTAGGCAAAAGCATAGTTGCATAGCATTTTTGCGCTACGTTATATCCTTCTACCCAAATGCCACCGTTTGTATTAAAGGTTACACCGTAGTCAAGTATATTGTTATAAGTGCCTATATCATCAATATAAACTACATCGTTAGCATTTGGCGCAGTAACAAAAAATTGAGTTCGCCATAAATAATCAGAGTCAAAAATTCCCGGTATACTGGACCATGGAATTGAAACAAAGTGTTTACCTGCAGAAACATTTATTGTCTTTGTTTGTAAACTTTCATTAGCATTAAATCTAATTTTAACAGTTGCACCGTTTGTAGTTTCAATCCAAAAAGCGATACCATCGTTTTCTTCAAGGAAATTGACCTTTTGATTGAGAATATTTGCAGTTGCATTATCTTTATTAAAGGTGATTTTAACAGAATTTTTACCGCTTAAAGCATACTTCGGGTCTGTATTAAGCGTAATATCCGCATCCTCAAGCGGTGATGTCCAGTTAGTCCACCTAACTTGCATATCATTGGGGGTACTATAAGAATCAAAGTTATCAAAGTCCGACTCAAGAATAATCCACTTTGCCCAGTAATTCTTATCACCCTTAGAACCAACACTAACAGAATATGTAGGTAAACCCGTAAGTTCTTTGTTATCATACCAACCTGCAAAACTTACGCCTTCCTTATTTAACCGGTTGTAATCAGGAAGTAAAAGTTCGCTTGAAACATAATAACCTGTTGGTGGGGTATAATTATCTATCCAACTACCGCCGTTTGTATTAAAGGTTATATTGTAATCAACGGGTTGGCTATAAGTACCAATATCATCAATGTAAATCACATCACCGGCATTAGGCGCTGAAACTATAATATTAGTTTGCCATAAATAATCTTTATCTAACGCATTTGGAATATCGTCCCAGCCAATTGTAACAATTTGCTTACCGGCAGAAACAGTTACTTCTTTTGAAACTATATCCGAAGAGCCGTTAAATTTAATTTTAACTGTAACACCGCTTGTGCTTTCAATCCAGAAAGCAATGCCGTTGCCTGTTTTACTGTAATTGGCTTTTTGACTCATCAAACTTACTTTTGTATTGGCTTTATTAACAGTAGATTTCAGAGAATTATTGCCACCAAAAGCATGGTTTGGATCCGTATTAAGTGTAATATCTGCATTTTCTTCCGGCCAAGTCCAGTTAAACCAACTATTCATCAAATCCTCAGTGGTACTATAGGATTCAAAATTTTCAAAGTCCGCAGGGGGATTTACCCACTTAGCCCAATATTCTTTATCAGCAGAAATATTGCTAGGTAAAGAAGTTATAACTGCTCCTGTACGTTCTACATTATCGTACCAACCTGCAAAAACTGAACCATCCCTTTTAATGTTATCCATAGTAGGCAATGGCATATTAACTTTACATTTTGTTGGTGCAGTATAACCTTCGGCCCAACTGCCACCGTTTGTATTAAAGGTTAAATTGTAATCAACTTTATCGCTATAAGTACCAATGTCATCAATATAAACCGTATCACCGGCATTAAGCGCTGACACTATAATATTAGTTCGCCATAAATAATCTTTATCTAACTCATTTGGAATATCATCCCAGCAAATTTTAACAATTTGCTTACCAGCAGGAACAGTTACTTCTTTTGAAATTACATCAGCGTTAAATTTAATTTTAACTGTTGCATCGCTTGTGCTTTCAATCCAAAAAGCAACACCGTCACCCAATTGACTGTAATTGGCTTTTTGACTCATCAAATTTACTGTTGCTTTGGTTTTATTAACAGTGAATTTCAGAGAATTATTTCCACTTGATGCATGGTTAGGGTCTGTATTAAGTGCAACAGTTGCATTAGTGGCCGGATCTGTCCAGTTAATCCACTTGGCCGTCATTTCAGCATCGGTACTGTAAGAATCGAAGTTATCAAAATTGGCGTCACATATTATCCAACGTGCATAATAGGTGATATTTTCCATAACTTCTGTTGGTACAGTGTAAACACGTTCTCCTGCAAAGTCGGAATCAATATACCAACCGGCGAAAGTAGCGTCTTCTCTTATAACCTGTTCGCTCGTAGGCAGAACATCTCCCGGAGCGTAATTTGAAGCAACACCGTTTAAAGTACCTCCGTTGAGTTCAAGATTAACATATGTGTCTTGTGCAAAAACCGAAAAACTCACTCTCACCGTGCTTAAAAGCATAACAAATACCAATATGCACGATAAAATCTTTTTAGCATAACTAAACAACAATTTCACTCGCCTTTCTTCATTAGCCATAAATCTGAAATCTCGATTTATGACTATTTTACGCATTTTTTTAATCTTGAACTGTATTCATTATGGGATTATTGCATTAAGGCATCAATAAGGGCGCCATCTTCTTGCCATTCATCAGTATTAATATTGTAAACACCAAATTCGGCTTTGAACGCCCACCATGCCCAACCACATTTGGCTTTCTTCATTTCTTTAACTATAAAATCAGCATATTTAACACGGGCACCCTCAGGCGCAATTCTGTTATATGCACCAAATTCACCTATCCATACAGGTCTTCCGTACTTTTCCTGATAGTTTTTCACCGCATTAAATGCAAGTTCTATTTCATATTTCATATCGTCAGTGAAATCATAAGGTGTCTTGTCTGCATTAGGATTATCCCAAGATGTACCCTGATGCGTAAATTTCATAGGTTCGTATACGTGAGCCGACATAATAAGATTTTCGTCATCTGGTAGGAGCGGTTCGGTGTTCATAAGTTCGCTCCAACTATTGTTCCAACTTGTTGCATGAACAATAAGTCTTGTAGGATTGGTCTTGCGGATAATCTTGATTGCTTCTTCCTGAATTTCAATAAGTTTAGAAGGAGTCATCAAATCCGGTCCACCCGCACTGAGCGCACTACCGTTACCCGGCTCATTAAAAAGTTCAAAAACTAATCCTGACGGATACTTTTGATAGTGCTCTGCCAATTGCTCCCACATTTTATAGAATTTTTGTTTATTGCCTTCAACATTAGTCTGCATTTCACCGAAATGATGAAAATCTAACACTACTTTAAGATTTGCACTTAAAGCAAGGTTAATAATTCTGTCTACTTTGTGCAAAAAACCTTCATCAATCTTATATTCGGGTGCTTCACCCATACGGCAGAAGAAATCTACGGCTACACGAACATGATCGAATCCTTTGTCACGTACAAGATCATAGTACTTACCCTGTAATTTCCAGTCTTCGTCTCCAATATCTTCAGGAGATTCCAAACCATTGAAATTAATACCGCGCTTAAGGGGGTTCTTATCGGCGTCATAAGGTATATTTTCGGTTACAACGGTAGTTGTTTCTCCTTTTGATTCATCCGTGCTCGACTCTTCTTCACTCAAAGTATCTTCATTTATACTTTCAGTTGTAGTTGTTTCTTCATTTGATTCGTCAGTGCTTGACTCTTCTTTGCTTGAAGTATCTTCATTAGTAGTATCATCACTATATGACTCATCTTTTGAAGTTGAATTATTTGTGTCAGGTCTTTCAAAGTTGCTCTCTGCTTTAGAACCCGTGCTCGAAGTTACTTTTTCCCCATGCTGACAACCGGTTACAACCGTCAGGCACATTACCACCGTAAGTATAATTGAGCAAATTTTAAAGATTACAGATTTGTTCATTACTTTGTACCTCCGTTGTTTTTACGCTGTCTGCGTTTAATCAATATGAAAACAACCGTCATACCTATCAAAGCGAGTACCGCAATACCAACTCCGATAATTATCCAATTGAAATTACCATTGGTATCAATTTCATTTTCGTTTGTTTTAAGTGGCCTGCGCTTTGGTGGACGTCTTCCGGAATTTTTATCTTCCTCAGAATCCGATTCGTCATTTTCGTCTTCATCTTCTAAGGCCGAATCGTCATTTTCGTCTTCGTATTCAAAATCCAAATCTTCATTTTCAGTGCCAAAGTTGCCATCTTCCGTATCTTCGTTAGGTTTGGTAATTGTGGTAGATACAGTAAGATTTTGCACAATATTTTCATCTATTGCAGGACCATTCGCTACCCAGTTATCGTCATTCATCGTAACAAGCAACATACCATTAGGATTAAAGGTATAGATGGTAATCCAATCACCTTCAACCGTAAATCTCATTGCAGAAAGCGCACCGTCAAAGAACACTTCGTAAATACCCATCTTAGAAACATCAGCACCTGCAGGTATTTTAAAACTCACCCAAGCAGGACCGCCAAGGGTTGCTATACCGCCGTTATTATTTATGAGTCTATACTCGGCAAAATAAGCCAAAGAGGAATCTTTTGGAAGTGAACCACCCAATGATTCAAGGTAATCTGCCTCATATTTCTTTATTTGTGCACCAGTACCCTTGGGTATATGGTTTTCATGTCCTAAAATTTTAATGTCCTTGTCATCATTAAATACCAAATAATCTTCTAATTTTTCTTTGTAGTATATTCCGAGGTCATCAATCCATACATTACCCTTGTCACCCAATTCGCCATAGATAGTCATACTCATAGATACAATGAGTGTTGCTTCATCATCTTGAATATATGACCAAGGCAGATAAACGATAACGCCGTTGTCAGTAGCAGGAATAACAAAATCCGTGGCTTTGGTTCCTTCTTTTTCTCTGCCACCTATAAGAAAGTTTACTTTCATTGTAATAGTTCTGTCAGACTTTATCCAGAAACGGAAACCATCGCCTTCGCGATAGGTACCGCGATTACCAAACGTAGTATTCCATGCGTTATTACGGAATATAGAGCAAGGGTCCCCGTATTGTAGATAATCACCGGGTTTGATTTCATATTCCGCACGTAAGCCTTTAATAGAATTTGGAGCAAGATTTTTGCTATCTTCTTCAAGGAAAAGTTTTACGCTATCAGGTGAGCGCCAACCGTTATCAAATGTTTTTGCTTCTTGCCAATAGGATTCATCAAGCGCTTTTTGATCCTCAAAATCTTCAAAACTATAGTTGATATTAACCTGCTCAACCCACATTGCCCAGAATTCTCTGGTATCCATATTATCCTGATCTAAACAAAATATGGGGACACCCGTAAATTCTGCATTATCATACCAACCTGCAAAGTAGGCTCCTTCTTTTTGTACCTGTGTATCGGTAGGAAGTAATGTAATATCCCCTGCTTCCATTTCAAAAGGAATGGTAGTATCTTGGGCGAAAGTACCGCCGTTAAGATTATATTTAAGTGCACGGTGTGTACTGTTCGTATATGTTCCGATTTCATCGATATAAACTGTATTGGTAACAGAATTATCGTAGGTTTCCAAAAGTATGAATAGTTTCGAAATATCATCGGGACATATATTTTCTATAGCACCCCAAGGAATTGTAACAAAACTCTTGCCTTTAGGAACATTTACACTGTAGTAATTATCCTGACTGTCGTTAAATGCAATTCCAACTTTTGTGGATATTTCAGACTTAATCCAGAATGAAATACCGTCACCATTCTTAACAAATGTTCCTTCCTTAGAAACAACAGCATTATTATAGTTATGTGTTCCCTTAGTTGCTACTTCAATCTTAAGTGACTTTGAACTGTTGTAAGTATTTTGAGCCTTGGTGTTTAATGATACCGTTGTCATTTCATTGCATGCATTCCAGCCCAAAGAAGCAGTATCAGCATAGGATTCAAAGTTATCGAATTCGGCCGTGTTCTTTACCCATTTAGGATAAAGTTTCAAATCACTGGTGTCAGGAGTAACGGTTAATACTTCTCCACTTAAATCCTTATTATCATACCAACCGGCAAAAATGTATCCCGGTAATGAAATATCTTTATATGTCGGGAGAATTACACCTGACGCTGCATATTTAGTAGGCACGGTGTAATTATCATCCCAAGTGCCGTTCAGCCTATATAAATCAATATTGTTTGCAGTTGTTATATCTTCTTTATAAGTGCCGATTTCGTCAATATAAACCACATCATTAGCCTTGGGTACCGAAATAGAAATGGTAGTTTGCAATAAATTTTCTGAATTTAAAGTTCCGGGTATTAGTGACCAAGGAATAGTAACAATATGTTTACCTGCAGCAACACTTATTTCCTCTGATTGTGAAATAGCACCCTCGTTGAAACTA
>JAZQHI010000034.1:0-3011 GCA_045540535.1 Acutalibacteraceae bacterium
TTGTCTTCCTAAGACCGCTTGGCCTCCGACTTCTGAGGAACAGGAAGACCGATTTTGGTCATTTCTGCAAGGTTAGCACCCTTACCGCCAAGAAGCTCACGCATAGAAGCGTCGCCTTCTTTGAAAAGGTAAACAAACTTGTGACTCATTAAGAATCAACCTCCTAAAAAATATTATGGATTTTGTCCATTAATTAACTTTTTTATACTTAAATGTTTTTTAAGTATCCAATCAATTATAACAAACATTTTCATAAAAATAAAGTGTTTTTTTTATAAAAACTTAAAAATCGCCAAAAAAAGTTAAAATTGATATTTGAGTGCCTTTTTTTCGGGACCTATTTATGCAAAATCAACTGAAAATCAGGGCTTTTTTGCAGGGGTACGGTAGTAGGTTTCGGTACAGTCGCGTATTATTTTAGCCAACCAGTCATTTATACAGCCGCCGCCTATACGCCATTGCCAGTTGTTTTTTGTGGTGGCGGGGGTATTTATTCGGGCGGTGTTGTCAAGACCTAAAAAGTCCTGCATCTGAAAAATTACCGTATCGGCAGGGCTTGCCATAGCCGATTTTATTACTGACCAATTAAAACTGTCACTATCGGAAATTCTGAGGTATTTTTTCATAAACTCAACCTGTTCGGGTTCGCCGTCCTTTAAAAATCCAATAAGGGTATCGTTATCGTGAGTGCCTGTATAAACCACACAGTTATTAACGATGTTATGTGGCAGATAACTGCTTTCACTTTCGGGGTCAAAAGCAAACTGCAATACCTTCATTCCAGGGAATCCTGTTTTCTTCAAAAGGGCGCGGACATCGTCGTCAATAGTGCCGAGATCTTCGGCTATAATATTAAGTTTGCCGAGTTTTTTCTTTGCTGTTTTGAAAAAATCAAGACCTGCGCCTTTTATCCATTTGCCACCGATAGCAGTTTTTTCACCGTAGGGGATACTATAATAGGCGGAAAACGCGCGGAAATGGTCAATCCTTACAACGTCGTAAAGTTTTGCATTGTAGCCGATTCTTTTAATCCACCATTCGAATTCATTTTTCTTCATATAATCCCAATTATAAAGCGGATTTCCCCATAACTGACCGTCTTCCGAAAAAGCGTCTGGCGGACAACCCGCAACTGCGGTGGGTTTCAGGTTTTTATCAAGCAAAAACTGTTCGGGATTTGCCCACACATCTGCACTGTCAAGCGCGACATAAATCGGGATATCGCCTATTATGTAAACTTCGTTTTTATTGGCGTATTCCTTTAGCGCAAACCAGTGTTTGTTAAAGAAATACTGTAGCATTTTATAAAAGCCAATCCGTTCGCAAAGTTCGGTTTTCGCCTTTTTAACCGCGGCGGCTTTACGTTTTAAAATATCATTTTCCCAACCGTCAAAAGAAGCGCCTTCATAAGACTCCTTAACAGCGGCGAAAAGGGCGTAATCTTCAAGCCAGAATTCATTTTCGGCTAAAAAGGCGCAGTAATCTTCGGGCAAATTTTCTTTAAAACGTGAGAAAGCGATTTCAAAAAGAGAATATCTGTTTTTGAAAACTAAATCATAGTCTATTTTTGAAGAATCTTTACCCCAATAAAGCGAGTCTATTTCTTCCTGTTTTAAAAAACCGTCGGTCACAAGTTTATTTAAGTCTATAAAATAAGGATTTCCTGCATACGCCGATACCGATTGATACGGCGAGTCGCCAAAACCTGTAATACCGAGCGGCAGTATCTGCCAATAAGTTTGTCCTGCTTTTTTTAGAAAATCTACAAAATTATATGCGGATTTCCCAAAATCGCCTATTCCGTATTCCGAATCAAGAGAAAATATCGGCATTAAAACACCGCTTACTCTCATTTTATCACCCCGAGTAAAAATATCTTATATATTGTAACAGAAAACTTATAAAACTTCAATGTAAGTTTTTTGCAGTAGAATAAAAAATAATAAAAGCAAAACATTGGGGTTTCCCTCTGTCTTGCTTTTAAACTCGAAACTATATTTTATTAATTAATATAACGTTAGGTTTACCTATATAATTAAGGTTGTATTTTTTTACTATATCCATAGCCTTTGGAACAGAATTTCCGTCATAAGCGCTTAAAGCATCGTGAGCATCAAACCCGAATGTTACGGGGCATTGTTCTTCACCCGCAACTTCCCAGAATGAAGTATTAGGGTAAATACGGTTATCTCTGATACCTAAGCAGTTGATTTCAAGCGGTATACCGTACTCTTTAGAGGCTTTGCAGATTTTCCGCATTTCTTCTTTATAAACCGAAACATCCCCTGTAAAATTAAGCATATCAGGGTGAGCCACGTAGGTGAAAACACCTGTTTTTATTCCGTCAACCACGCGCGAAACGTAGGTTTTAAGTTTTTCTATACTATCGCTTGGTGTTATTGAGTGCTCGGGGGATAGAGGGTGCTCGGGGTCGGAAGTATGTTCGCCTAAAATAAGATATTCCGCACCGTATTTTTTAACATCGCGTAACATTTTATCGAAAATAGCAGGGAAATATTCCATCTCAAAACCGATTTTAATGTCAATCTTATCCTTGTATTTTTCGCGTAAAGCAGAAATTGTAGCAACATATTCCTCGGCACTGTCAACAGGCACTCTTGACCTTAGTTCGAACCCGTCATCAAATTTTAGCGGAACATGGTCGGAAAAGCCCATATATTTAATGCCGTTTGCTATGGCGCGCTCGATATATTCTTCCTCGGTGCCGGTAGCGTGGCGGCAACGGTATGTGTGAGTATGATAATTATAATCCATAAAAATAACCTCGCAAACCAATTAAAGTGAAAACCGCCGACTTATTGTCGGCGGTTTTTAATGGTGCGGGTGACAGGACTTGAACCTGCACGCGTAAGCGCTAGCTCCTAAGGCTAGTGCGTCTGCCAATTCCGCCACACCCGCGAATTGAAGTAATAAGTAATAGGTAATAGTGAAGAAGTATCTTACAACGATAGTTATTTTACTTTATATTTTGTTAGTTGTCAAGTTAAAAA
>JAZQHI010000035.1:0-4347 GCA_045540535.1 Acutalibacteraceae bacterium
TTTCCTCTTGCAAAGGGCTTTAAATTGGTTGACTTTTATTAATTAAGGTGTTATACTATAAATGTTAAAGGCTATGATGAAGAGAAGTAGCATTTGTATCTTTGTTAAGAGAGCCGCGAATGGTGGGAACGCGGTCAAAGACCTATGTGAATAACACTTCGGAGCCGCAATCTGAAAAGCGTTTTGCTTAGTAGGTGCGCCGTTAGGATGCGTTAAATCTTTTAAGGTGACTGTGCTTTTTGGGTACGGTAAGTTAGGTGGCACCGCGAATGATGCGTCTATTCGTCCTAATGTTTGGGATGAATGGGCGCTTTTTGATTTTAGATTGGAGTTTAAAAAAATGAAACACATTGACATTATTGAAATTTTTGAAAATGCCGATTTTATCGGTAAAAATGTTACAGTTTGCGGTTGGGTAAGAACCTCGCGCGATTCTAAAAATATGGCATTTATTGAACTTAATGACGGTACTTCCTTTAAGCACTTACAAATTGTAATTGATAAGGCGGTTCTTTCGGATATCGGTGAATTTATGAAACTCGGTACATCTTTAAAGGTTGAGGGTACAGTTGTTAATTCTGCCGTAGCGGTGGACAGTGTTGAAATTAACGCTGAAAAAATTGAGGTTTTAGGCGAATGTCCACCTGAGTATCCTTTGCAGAAAATACGCCATACACTTGAATATTTGCGCACAATACCGCATCTTAGAGTACGTACCAATACTTTTAATGCTGTGTTCAGAGTTCGTTCGGTTGTATCAAATGCTATTCACGAATTTTTCCAGAGCAGACGCTTTGTTTATGTTCATACACCTCTCATTACTGCCAGTGACTGTGAGGGTGCAGGTGAAATGTTTAAAGTAACTACTATAGGTTACAGTAACAATTATAAATCTGAAGAAGAGTACAATGCTGACGATTTCTTTGGCAAGCGCGCCGCTCTTAGCGTTTCAGGTCAGTTAGAGGGTGAAGTTGCCGCAATGGCTCTTGGTAAGATTTATACATTCGGTCCTTCTTTCAGAGCCGAAAAAAGTAATACACCGCGTCACGTTGCAGAATTCTGGCACGTTGAACCCGAGGTTGCTTTTGCAGAACTGCCCGATATTATTGAAATTGCGGAAGATATGATTAAGCATATTATAAATGCAGTACTCGAAAAATGCCCCAACGAACTTAAATTCTTTGATGCTCATTTTGAAAAAGGTTTAATTGAAAAGTTAGAAAGTGTTGTTAAAAACGATTTTGCGGTTATGACTTACACCGAGGCTATTGATGCCTTGTTAAAATCGGGCGAAAAGTTCCAATATCCTGTTGAATGGGGTTGCGACCTTATGACCGAGCACGAAAGATATATTTCAGAAGTTATCTGCAAAAAACCCGTTTTCCTTACCAACTATCCTAAGGAAATCAAGTCTTTCTATATGAAACAAAATCCGGACGGTAAGACGGTTGCCGCTACCGACCTATTAGTACCGGGTGTAGGCGAAATTATCGGTTGCAGCGAACGTGAGGCTGACCTTGATAAATTGCTTGATGCAATGCAGGTAAGGGGAATGTCGGTTGAAGAATATGAGCACTATATTTCACTCCGCCGTTTTGGTTCTGTGCCCCACAGCGGCTTCGGCTTAGGTCTTGAACGTATGATTATGTATGTTACAGGTGTACAAAATATTCGCGACGTTATATTGTACCCAAGAACAGTTGGCAGTATTTATTAATAGGTGATTTTATGGAAAAATATGTACCCTTGCTTAATGAGTTTGATACCCAAAGCGCAATCGCTTTAGTTAAGGACAAATTTGCAAGCGAATTATGTGACAGTTTGGATTTATCACGCGTTTCTGCACCCTTGTTTGTAAAACAGGGCAGTGGCATTAACGATGATTTAAACGGTGTTGAAAGACCCGTTTCCTTTGATATACTCGAAACAGGTGAAATGGCAGAGGTTGTTCACAGCCTTGCCAAATGGAAGCGAATGGCACTTTTAAAGTACGGTTTTAAACTTCATACTGGTCTTTACACCGATATGAACGCTATCCGCCGCGATGAAAAATGCGATAATATACATTCGCTTTATGTTGACCAATGGGATTGGGAAAAAATCATTACTGCGGAAGACCGCACCGAAGATTATTTAAAAGCAACTGTTAGGTGTATTTATGGCGCTGTTTTGCGCACCGCTAAGGCAGTAAATGAAAAATTTTCTTGCACTAAGTGCGAACTTCCAAATTTTATTAGTTTTATAACCACACAGGAACTAGAAGACCGTTATCCAAATCTTACCGCGAAACAGCGTGAATATGAAATTACAAAAGAATTAGGTGCTGTTTTCATTATGAAAATAGGCGGTAAACTTAAAAGCGGTCAAAAGCATGACGGCCGTGCTCCCGATTATGACGATTGGGAGTTAAACGGCGATATTATGATATATCATAAAACCCTTGATATTGCCCTTGAAATCTCTTCTATGGGAATTCGTGTAGATAGAGATAGTCTTATGAAACAACTTAAAATTGAGGGCAAGGAAGAACGCCTTAACTACGAGTTCCATAAACTTTTACTTTCGGGTGCTTTACCGCTTACTATCGGCGGCGGCATCGGTCAATCAAGACTTTGTATGCTTTTATTACATAAGGCTCATATTGGTGAAGTTCAGGTTTCGATTTGGCCTGAAAAAGAAATAAGCAAATGCAAAGCACAGGGAATTAATCTGTTGTAACCCCATTATTAATCCAGGTAAAAATAATAGAAGTGAGGAATAATTTATGATAAAACGTCACTTAACCTTGGCGATTTTCGTGGTTTGTGATTTAATTTCAGCAGTTTTATCTTTAGGAATTTCACTTGCAATTACACAAAATGAGGTTTTTGGAAAACTGTTTGGTATGACAGGTTTTTCATATTTAATCTTTACTATCGCATTATTTATGGTATTTTATATATTTAAAATCTATAATATTTTGTGGCGATACTCAAATTTGGCAGAGTTTATCAGAATTCCTATAGCGTCTACAGTGGCTATTGCAATTCTTTTTGTTTCGCAAGCCGCTGTAAAAAATACCCACTATGAACTTTCGGTTTATTTTATTACTGCTTTTCTTGTTAGCACACTGGTAATAATTCAACGCAGCCTTTTTAAAAAGATTGCATCAAAATTTTTAAGTTCAAAAAAGGGTATTGATGATGAATCCGCGGTAATTTCTGGTAATATTATGATTATTGGTGCAGGTAGTGCCGGTCAGATGATTATCAACGAAATGCACCGCAAAAAAGAATACATAGGCTGTAAAATTAAATGCGTTATTGATGACGATTATTATAAGCAAGGTCAGTATATTTCAGGTGTTAAGGTTATTGGCGGAAGAGATATGATTATTAAAGCCGCTAAAAATTACGATATTTCACTTATCGTTTTTGCTATTCCTAACTGTAAAAACAGTGAAAAATCGGCAATACTTGATATATGCCAGAAAACCAACTGTAAATTGCGTATTATACCTTCGGTTTGCAGAATGTATAATTTATCGGAACTTACGCCAACAATCCGTAAGGTTGAAATTGAAGACCTTTTAGGTAGAGATCCCATTGATATTAATATGGGCGAAGAACTCAATTATGTTGCAAATAAGGTTGTGTTGGTAACAGGTGGCGGTGGTACTATCGGATCAGAACTTTGCCGCCAAATTGCGTATCATAACCCTAAAAGACTTATTATATTTGATATTTACGAGAATAACGCTTACGAAATTCAGCACGAATTAAAGGTGAAATTTCCACGCCTTGATTTAGTTGTACTTATCGGTTCTGTGAGAGATAGCAGGAGAATGGATTATCTTTTCCGTACTTACAGACCAGAAATAATCTATCATGCCGCGGCACACAAACACGTTCCTTTAATGGAGGACAGCCCTAACGAAAGCATTAAGAATAATGTATTCGGTACATTAAAAACCGCGCAATGCGCCGATAAATACGCTGCAGAAAAGTTTGTTCTAATTTCTACGGACAAGGCAGTTAACCCTACTAATATTATGGGTGCAAGTAAGCGTATTTGTGAGATGATTGTACAGTCATTTAACAAAAAATCGGATACAGATTTTGTAGCCGTTCGTTTTGGTAATGTTTTAGGTTCTAACGGAAGTGTTATTCCGCTGTTTAAAAAGCAAATTAAAATGGGCGGTCCTGTAACAGTTACTGACCCTAATATTATCAGATATTTTATGACAATTCCTGAAGCGGTTTCTTTGGTTTTAAGAGCAGGGGCTTACGCTAAGGGCGGTGAGATTTTCGTACTCGATATGGGCGAACCTGTAAGAATACTTGATTTGGCAGAAAATCTTATTAAACT
>JAZQHI010000036.1:0-2419 GCA_045540535.1 Acutalibacteraceae bacterium
TAGACCTTTACATTATATAATGCAAAGGTCTATATGTAAAGAAAAAATTTAAGTTATTATCTCATTATAACATTATATAGTGGAGAAATGACTTATGATAAAATTAAAAGCCTTAGAACTGTTAGAGAAAAACGGTAAAACAAAATATTGGCTCTATAAACAACTTGGTATGAGTTATCAGAATTTCAGTAAAATGGTGAATAATCAAACCAAATCTATAAAGTATGAAAATATAGAAACTATGTGTCTGTTGTTTAATTGCACACCTAATGAATTATTTGAAATAACCGAAGAATAACTTTACAGAAGAAAACCCCTCTCTGCTGTGTGTTTTGCAGAGAGGGGTTTGGTATTTCCGTTATTTATTTTTAGCCGCGTCAAGTTTTGTTTGACGGCGGTTCTTGACCTCATGAGAAATGGGTTTGATTTCGCCTGCGGCAGAAAGTGCCATTCTGGTAAACAAGGGACCGAACAACTCGTAAATAAGCACAGCGAAAAGGGTTATATTTCTGATTAATGCACCGTCGCTGCCGAGTTGCATTGCTGTAGCACACATACCGAGCGCTACGCCTGCTTGCGGGAAAAGGGTTACACCTAAGTATTTGCAAACTTCGGGCGAGCATTTAGTTAATTTTGCGCTTATATATGCGCCTACGTATTTACCGATACATCTTGTAATAATATAAACTACACCAATCAATACTATCGAAAGGCTTGCAAAAACGCTTAATTCAAGTTCTGCGCCGCTTATAACGAAGAATAGTGCAAACAAGGGAGAAGTCCATTTATCCGCCGCGCCCATAAGGTCGTGCGAGAGGGGACATATATTACAAAATACAGTTCCCAGCATCATACAGGTGAGTAGTGAAGAGAAATGAATATGAACGCCGCCAATTTCGAATTCGAGCATAGAAATTGACGCGGTAAGGAAAACGGCTGCTATTGTAAGGTTTAAACGGTTGGTATTAGAATTGAAAAGTTTTTCAAGTTGGGTTAAAAGCCAACCCATAACAGCGCCGAGTAAAAGCGAACATACAATCTCAATTATAGGATTAATAATAATAGATACAAAATCAATAGTACCGCTTACAATTGTTTTTGCAATTCCGAAAGATATTGCAAAAACTATAAGACCTACGGCATCGTCAAGAGCAACGATTGGCAACAAAAGTTTTGTTAGAGGACCGTGAGCCTTGTACTGACGAACTACCATAAGAGTAGCGGCAGGAGCGGTAGCGGTAGCGATAGCGCCTAAAGTTATTACTTGAGGTACGCTTAAAACATCGGGCATCATAAGGTGCACAAGTATTAGCGCGGCATCTACAAGTATAGTTGCGCAAACGGCTTGGAAAATACCAATTGTAAAGGCTTGTTTACCCGTTTGCTTAAGGTCGGAAAGAACGAATTCGTTACCGATAGAAAAGGCTATAAATCCAAGTGCTACTTCGGACACCAGCGAAAGACTGGAAACGGCTTCCATACTGTTAAAACCAATGCCGTTAAGACCGAATGAACCTGCAAAATAAGGTCCTATAAGAACACCTGCTATAAGGTAAGCCGTAACGGACGGCAGTTTCAGCGGTTTAAACAAACGTGTCATAAGAAGACCTGCCAGAAGTGCGACCGAAACCGAAAGTAAAATATTCAATTAAAACATCCCCTAAAAAGTAACGGTATTTTTAAATACCTCTTAATTTCGGTTTAAAATTATAACACTTTAGGTATTAGTTGTCAATTGTTGTATAAAATATTTTAAAAAAACTCTTGACATTTTTTATACAATATTGTATAATCTCAATGTTGCAATCCAAAGACAGTAGGTGGCATTAGTGCCGTAAGTTTAACGCCTACCGAGGTGCGTGCTTAAATTTAACATTATTATTACGTTATTTTTATGCCTGTTCCTTATGTCTTGGAGCAGGCATTTATTGTTTATTCGGAGGTGAATCACATTGCCAAACGCAGTAGTTTTAGAGCAAAAACAACAACAGGTTGCCGCTTTGAAAGAAAAACTTTCAGCAGCAGTTACAGGTGTTATTGTTGACTATAAGGGTATCACCGTTGCCGATGATACAGCACTCCGTAAGGAACTTCGTGAAGCAGGCGTTGAATATTTTGTTGTTAAAAACACATTACTTAGCCGTGCTATCGAAGGCACTGACCTTGCAGAAATGGCTTCCGTTCTTGAAGGTACTACCGCTATCGCCCTTTCTAATGAGGACTATACCGCAGCCGCAAGAATTCTTAGCAAATTTGCCGAGGGTCATGATAATTTCAAGGTTAAGTCAGGTTTCCTTGACGGTAAGGTTGTAGATGTTGCAACTATCGATTCTCTTGCAAAACTGCCTTCCAAGGAGGTTCTCCTTGCTACAGTTTTGGGTGCATTCCAAGCACCTATCGCGGCATTTGCCCGCGCAGT
>JAZQHI010000037.1:0-10453 GCA_045540535.1 Acutalibacteraceae bacterium
CAGATGTGCGAAGAATTGTTTGAGGTTAATAAAGAATATTTGGGAGAATATAAATAATAATTATTATTTGTCAGGCGTGACAAGTTCGATTTTTGTCAGCCTGGCGATTTGTCTTTTTTAATATTCCTGAATTCACGTGGAGAAAGTCCTGTTTCTG
The DNA here is from genome assembly GCA_045540535.1 of Acutalibacteraceae bacterium. GTDB lineage: Bacteria > Bacillota > Clostridia > Oscillospirales > Acutalibacteraceae > UBA737. Next base: position 158 of record JAZQHI010000037.1, read on the forward strand.
CGTGAAAGGCAGTGGAAAAATAGAGCGGGTTCTGGTATCCCACCATTAATGCAATTTCGTTGATTTTATATTCAGTTTGCAAAAGCAATGTTTGTGCTTTGTTAATACGCAATTTGTTCAGGTATCTTTTAGGAGAGCAATTGATGTATTTTTCAAATTGTCTTGAAAGGGTTATTTTACTTGAAAAATTCATTTCGGCCAGTTTTTCTATGGTGATGTTTTCGTAATAATGTTCTTGAATGTATTCAAGAACATCTGCAAATACTTTGGGATAATTGTTTTTGGAGTCGTTTTTATTATTTATATCGTTACTTATGGTTATCATTAATTGTTCTAACAAAAGAGCGCACATTTCAGTATAGTGCAAGGATGCGCTTTCCAGCGTTAAACGCATGGCGGTAAATAAACGGCGATATTCTCTGCCTTTGGTAGCGGGGATGACGCGCATACCGTTAATTTTATAATTATCCAACAAGGTTTCTACAAGGTAACCTGAAAAATGGCACCAGTATACGTCGGGGTTTTCGTTCTTATAAATGTTATAGTTTTGATATTCGTGCGGTTTAAAAAGAATAAAATTGCCTTTGGTAACAACGTATTCGGAATCATCTTGATTGAAAAAATGCACGCAACCTTCGTTTACATAAATGATCTGAAAATCTTCTCTATCTTTATAGAGCGTTTTAGTCATATCCAGGTTTATAAGTTGGGTTTGACCTGTCGAAAGCACAAAAAGCCTCTCGCTATTTTTTGCAACGCCTTTTTTTGTTCCGTAATAAGCACATTTCAATAACATAAAAAGCCACCTCATATTAATAATATGCAAAATTATTATATACTGATAGGAATATTGTGTCAAGAAAGATGAAATTTTTTTGAATGTTTTTTCTTAGAATAGATATATTTTTGAATTGTGCGAATAAAACGAATATGCTATAATAAAATCGCTCGAATGGGCAAAAAAATTGTTAAAATTTACATATTATTACATTTGGGTTGGTTAAATTTATATTTTAATTTTGAGCCCTAATGTTAGCAGTGTGGTTATTAAATGGTGATTTGATTGTTACATAATCAAATGAATTATTGTGATTGGTAGAATAAGGAAATTTATGCCGATATTTTTTGGTAGCGATACAAAGTTTTTTTCTATTGAAACATTAAACATAAAATACATATTTAGAATTGTTAAGGGTAAATATCCGATTCATTTGCGCACTGAACTTTGATATGGAGGTATTTCAAGTGAAACGTTTTATAGCAGTTTTTGTGGCAATCGCTCTTTCTATTACTATGTTTTCGGCTTGTGGCAAAACAAAGGAAAATATAAAGAAACCGATAGATGCTTCTGTTTTAATCGACCGCGAGAACGAAATTGGTCAAAAAGACAGTTATGAAACTTATCTTTTAAACAGTGGCAATGCTAAAGCAGAAACAGCCGCAGATATTGCACTGCGTATTGAGGACGCACAAAGCGGTGACGATTCACAGGATGATAATGGTAATATTTTTCGTTGGGAAATTAACCCCAATGCCGAAGGATTGTATCACATTAAGGTGCGTTATCTGCCCCAACCTGTAAATGATGAGAGCGGAACGGCAGTTTCCTTTAAAGTAAATGGCGAAATCCCGTATCGTGAGTTAATTTCGGTTGTGCTGACTGATGAGTATTGCGATTCAATGCCGTTAGTACAAGATAAATTCGGTAACGATTTGCGTCCCGATCAAATTGTGGCTAATAGAGTAACTGAAAATTATATTTTTGACAGTTCGCTTATTTATACACAGCCATTGGGCGTTTATCTGCAAAAAACCAAAACAGTATTTGAGTTGGAAATTATAAGCGGTACTGCCAAGATAGAAGAGGTTATATTAAAACCGGCAGATTCTGTGAAAACTTATGCACAGGTGAAAAAAGAGTATGCTGAGAAGGGTTATTCCGAAATAAAGGATGATTTAAAACTTTATCAGGGAGAAAATGCGGCATATAAATCTTCTACAATGGTATATCCTGTTTCGGACAGAAGTTCGGGAATAACATTCCCTCGTTCAGATAAACTTGTAAAACTTAACAGCATTGGCGGAAATGGGTGGAAAACGCCAGGTGATTACGTTGCCTGGAATGTTGAGGTTCCCCGAGACGGTTTGTATAAAATACATATACGTACCAAGCAGAATTATGCGGTTGGTTCATCATCCTCGCGCGCAATATATATTAATGGCGAACTTCCGTTTAAAGAGGCTCAGAATGTTGCTGTAGAGTATGATTCGGATTGGCAGACTATCACCCTTGGACAAAACGGTGAAGATTTTCTCTTTTATCTTAAAAAAGGTGAAAATGAAATTCGTATGACTGTTACCTTGGGCAAGATGGATACAGTTATCAGATTAACCGAAAATACTGCCGACGCTTTAAATGATATTTACCGCAGATTTTTAATTATTATGGGCAGCGAACCTGACTTGTTGCGTGATTATCGATTGGATGTTTTATGTCCGGAAGAGATAAAGAATTTAAAGGTTCAGGCAGAAACTCTTTCTTTGTGTGCGGATTGGCTTGAAAGCAATACCGGTGGTGGAAACACAACGGTTGCTCTTATGCGTTCAATTGTGCGCCAATTGCTTGATATGAACGAGGATCCCGATACTATTCCGGCTGAATTTTCATATTTTAAGACAAATATAGGTTCACTAAGTTCTCAGTGTAACACAATGAAACAACAGCCGTTACTGATTGATGCCATTGGTGTGGGTGGAAGTATTAAAGATATGCCTGCGGCTAATGAAGGCTTCTTTGCAGGACTTGGATTTGGTCTTAATAAGTTGCTTTATTCCTACTCTGCCGATTATCAGAATATGGGGGATTTGGGAAATAATAAAGAAAATTCCGAACCTATAACTGTCTGGATTGGCGGCGGTCGTGAACAGGCGCAAATTGTCAGAAATATGACAGCCAATTCTTTCACTAAAAATAAAGGTATTACGGTTCAGGTTCAATTAGTGCAAGCACCGCTTATAAGTGCTGCCGTAGCGGGAGTTGGTCCTGATGCGGTTATTAACAGTAATCCTGATGTATTCAATTTTGCTATGCGTAACGCTGCAACCCCGCTTTCTGATTTTTCTGATTACAGTGAAATTAAAAAGCGTTTTAATGATTCGCTTAGCATACCTTTTACATATTTGGGTAAAGTTTATGCACTTCCTGAAACGATATCATTCCCTGTACTTTATTATAGGACGGATGTTTTTGAAGAATTGGGTGTTAAGGTTCCTGAAACTTGGGATGATGTAATTGCTTTATCATTCACCCTAAGTAAAAATAATATGGAATTCGGTATTCCTACAGATCCTGGAAATATGGTCACATCTAACACGTCGGCTTTAAATCTTGTTGGTATGTTTATGTCGACCTATAAGCAAAGAGGTTTGGAAATATACACTAAGGACGGAAAGAACTGTTTGCTTGACACTGCAGATTCTATAGAAACTTTCCGTACCTTTACAAACTTATTTTCTAATTATGGTTTCCCGCTGACCTATAATTTCTCAAACAGGTTCCGTACAGGTGAAATGCCCATCGGTATTTCGGGATTATCATTTTATAATGAAATTGCTATAGCAGCGCCTGAAATCGACGGTCTTTGGGATATTGCGCAGATACCAGGTACGCGTAAACCTGACGGCAGTATTGATAGAACCGCTGTGTCAAGTGCATCGGGTGCTATGATTCTGGCATCGTCTGAAAGAAAAGAAGACGCGTGGGAATTCCTTAAATGGTGGACATCCAGCAAAACACAACAAGAATACGCAAACGAAATTGAGGGACTTTTAGGTCCGTCGGGTCGTTATAGTTCGGCTAATATAGAGGCGTTTAAGTATAGTTCGTGGTCAAAGGAAATAAAAGAGGTATTCAATAAGCAGATGAATCATCTTACAGCGGTTGAAAATGTGCCTGGAAGTTATTTCTTAAGCCGAAATGTTACCAATGCATTCAGAGCAGTGGTATACAAAGATGTTGATCCTACAGATGCTTTGTATGATTACACTGATAAGATTAATCGCGAACTTTCTCAAAAAAGGGAAGAGTTTGGTTTAGACTAAAATGGAGAAGGGAGATGTAACCTATGAAAATACAAGCGACCAAGAAAAAAAGAATAGTTTTTAATAACGATAAATGGTTTACATTTTTTTATTTGGCTCCGTTTTTAGTATTATTTCTTTGTTTCACATTGTTGCCGGTAGTGCTCTCTTTTATGCTGTCGTTTACCAATTTTAACGGATTGGAAATGCCGAAAATAGTCTTTTTTGATAATTATTTGCAATTGTTTTTAAGTGATGATGAGTTTCTTCTTGCGCTTAAAAACACCCTTATTATTGCTTTATTTATAGGTCCTGTGGGTTATTTGGCATCGCTTGTTTTGGCTTGGTTTATCAATGAACTTTCGCAAAAATTAAGATCAGTTATGGTGTTGGTTTTTTATGCGCCATCAATTTCGGGCGGGGCATATATGATTTGGCAGTTGTTGTTTAGCGGTGATGCTTATGGCTATATCAATGCAATGCTTCTGCGAATGAATATTATTACTGAACCGATACAATGGTTCACCGACACGAGATTTATGCTTCCGTTGATAATTGTTGTTAGCATTTGGATGAGTCTTGGAACAGGATTTCTTTCACTTGTCGCAGGTCTTCAAGGTGTTGATAAATCGCTTTATGAGGCGGGTTATGTTGACGGTATCCGTAACCGTTGGCAAGAACTTTGGTTTATTACATTGCCAAGCCTTGGCCCGCAATTGCTGTTCAGCGCAGTTATGAGTATATCTTCTGCTTTCGGCGTGGGCACTGTTTCAACTGCATTATGCGGATTTCCAAGCACCGACTACGCTGCACATACCATAATCAACCACTTGGAAGACTATGGTAACATTCGTTTTGAGATGGGTTATGCCAGTGCTATCGCTACAATTTTATTTGCGATGATGCTGGGTTCAAAGGTTATAATACAGAAACTTATAAAGAATGTCGGTCAATAAGTTTTTTCAATAATTTTAACACCACATATAAATCAGTTACTATTATTAATTGAAGTATAAGGCGAGGTTTTATATGAAAATTCGCATATTCAAAAGTAAAACAGGGCGTTCCTTTTGGGGCGATTTGATTAATTTGATTTTTCTTTCATTATTGGGAATAGTTATGCTGATACCCCTTATTTTTTCTGTTTCCAATGCATTTAAGCCCCTTGATGAATTATTCGTATTTCCGCCACGTTTTTTTGTACGTAATCCAACATTTGATAATTTCAGGATACTTCCTTCTTTGTTTTCGGATTCACTGGTTCCGTTATCAAGATACATACTTAACACACTTTTTATTACTATAGTGGGAACCGTGGGCTCAATTTTTGTATCTTCGATGGCGGCTTATGTTCTTGAAAAGAAAAAATTCAAGATGAGGGAGAAGATATTTAATTTGGTTGTAAACACACTTATGTTTACACCTGCGGTTACAGCAATTCCAAGTTTCCTTATAATGTCGAAACTCGGATTAATTAACAGTTATGCCGCAATACTTTTTCCAACTATAGGTTCATCGCTTAATGTGTTTTTGATGAAACAATTTATGGTTGGTGTCCCCAATACTATCTTAGAGGCAGCGCGAATTGACGGTTCGGGTGAGCAGAGAATATTTTGGAGCATTGTTATGCCGTCGGTTAAACCTGCTTGGATGACCCTAATAATATTCTGTATTCAAAACCTTTGGGGTGCTACCGGCGGAACATATATTTATAATGAAGAGTTAAAAACCCTTCCTTATGCTTTGTCGCAGGTTATGGCGGCAGGTTTAGTACGTGCAGGTGCAAGTGCGGCGATTACTACTCTTATGATGGTTGTGCCAATCTGTGTATTTATCGTTACGCAGAGCAATATTATGGAAACTATGATGTCCTCAGGAATTAAGGAGTAATCTACTTGGTGTGAAAGGCGGTTTTGACTTTGGTCAGACTTAAGAATGGGATATTAATATTTATAATTATTATGATAACATTGTCTGTCAATGTGTCGGCTGCTGTGACAGATACGTATGTTTATGATAAAGAAGATGAAACTATACCCGCCCCGAATCCTGTACGAGTGGTAGAAAATCTGCGAGGAGAGGATTTAGGAATAGGTAGTTTCTCAGAACCTCAGGATTTGTGTTTTTCTGATTCGGGCGAACTTTATCTTGCAGATACGAAAAATAATAGAATTGTTATTATAAAAGATGTTGGAAAATCCACACAAAGCGTTTCTACGCTCAATAGTTTTGCAAACGGTGAAACAACGGAAAGTTTTAACAGTCCAAGCGGTGTGTTTGTTGATGGCGAAAACAATTTGTTCGTATCGGATACGGGAAATGCCCGCGTTGTTAAACTTTCTTCAGAAGGGGAACTTTTACAGATAATAAAAGCACCTGATGATAAATTTATTCAGGATGGTTTTGAGTTTAAACCCACCAAACTTGTAGTTGATAAATATCGTCAGATGTATGTAATATCAGATGGATATAATGCGGGACTTATGGAATTTGATCCCAGCGGTACATATACTAAATCAATGGGCGCACCTAAGGTTGCAGTGTCTATTCTGGATCAAATCTGGCAGCGTCTTATGACCAAGGCACAACGCGAACGAACACAAAGTTATGTACCTACTGAATATTCAAATGTTGCTATAAGCAGTGACGGTTTTTTATTTGTTACAACTGCTGCTTTTGATGATTCGGTTGGTGATAATGCACCAAAACCTTTACGCAAACTTAACGCGAAAGGTCTTGATGTGTTAAATCGTGTTGGTGACCCAATAGGTGATGAGGTTAAAAACGGCATATCCTTTGTGGGTAATTCGGTTTTTTCTGATGTATGTATGTTGGATTACGGTGATTTTGCGGTGCTTGATCACAATCGCGGCCGTGTTTTTGCATATAACAGCGTGGGTGAACTTTTATATGAATTTGGTGGCCCCGGTGATGTTTTAGGCGCTATTCGTAATGGTGCGGCTATTGGATTTTATGATAACCACTATTATGTTTTAGATACAAGTAAATCACAGATTACAACATTTGAATTAACCGAGTACGGTAAACTTTTTGGGCTGGTTGCTAAAGCAAGGCAAGAAATTGATTTTGAAACCGAAAAGGAATTATGGAATCAAATATTATCCCGCAATGCAAACTGTACAATAGCCATGCGTGGTCTTGGTAATGCTGCATATAAGACTAAAGATATGGAATTAGCGATGAGATATTATAAACTTGTCGGTGCTAAAGAAGAATATTCAAAATCTTTTGCTTTTGTCAGAAGAAATTGGATAGAGAATAATGTATGGATAATTGTTCTGGTTATTGCTATTGCAGTAACTGTTGCGGTTTTAGGCGTTCGTTCCAAAAAACGTATAAATGCCTTTGTTTCTAAAAGACCAACCCTTAAGGCAGTGCTTTATGCAGGGCATTGTTGTGTTCATCCGATGGATGGATTTTGGGATCTTAAACGCGAAAAACGCGGAACCGTACTTTCAGCAACCATTTTGTTGTTAATTTGTATGGGTGTGAATATTTTATCAAGTCTTGCAACAGGTTTTATTTTCAATTCGATTGAAATTGAAGATTATAACATTTTCAGTGTCTTGTACATTCTATTAGCAGTTGCTTTATGGACTATATGCCAGTGGTGTGTAACCACACTTATGAACGGTGAAGGTAAATTTAAAGATATTTACATTTCAACCTGTTATTCTACGGTACCATATAGCATTATAGGTGTAATTGCAGTATTACTCAGCCGTGTGCTTCTTACTGCCGAAGGCGATTTCTATTATGTGCTAATATCCCTTTCAATGTTCTGTTTGGCATTTATGCTTGTATGTTCAGTTAAACAGATTCATGATTTTTCAATGGGCAAGACTTTTGTTGCAATATTAATTATTTTAGTTGTTATTTTGCTGATTATATTTATCGGCATGTTGGTTTTGGCATTATCACAGCAGTTCTTTGGATTTATAGGTGATTTATTCTCTGAAATAACCTTAACTATATAGTTATTTAAAATCCGGAGATTCAGTCACACAATTGCTCGTGATTATCGTTGCAGATTAGTTGTATGTTTTTTCGATGCGGATATTGGAAGGAGGACTTATGTGTGAAAAGTAAAAAGAAAGCAATTATAGCAGTTTTCTTTGTTGCTATCATACTGGTGGGCGTTGCGGTTGTTTGTTTTAACCAAAAAACACAGGAAACAGAGGAAAAATTAAATAAAAGCAATGTGCTGAGTGAGGGTAACACGCCTAATGATATACTTGCTAAAGAGTACACCTTGAAATTGGAGAATGAGTATCTCCAGTTTTGGATGAACGAAGATACTACAGAATTTAAAGTTGTAAATAAAGTAAATGCTTCCCAGTGGTATTCTTCTAATATCGATAGAGAAGACGGTTCTTCTCAAGCGGCACCAATAAGCCTTTCTTATCTTAATTCTAAGGGCAGTATAGCGGATATGAATGTAATGAGCGATTCGGTTGCCTCCGGTAAATATGCTATTGAGCAAGAAGGGGACAAAATAACCGTCAGGTACAGTGTGGGAGAATTTTCTGAACTTTCACTTGTTCCGTATGCACTTACAGAAGAACGTTTCAAAAAATTCACAGATAATCTTGATGATGAATTTGATAAGATGAAACTTATCGATCTGTACTATTTAACAGATATTAATATTATAGAAGATGCTGAACTTAAAAAAGAGCGTTTGAAAGATTATCCATTACTGGCGGATCAAAAACTTTATATTATTCGTGATACAACAAAAGATGATTCGGTAGCAAAAAAAGATATTGCGCAAATATTTGTAAAAGCGGGATATACCGAAAAAGATTATAGAATCGATTCAAAATATTTCAGTGCAGATAAAACAGAAAAAGTTGCACCTGGATTTAATATAAAAGTTGAGTATACACTTAACGGTAAAAAACTTAATGTTTGTATTCCTCACGATGGAATAGAGATGTATAAAGAATTTCCTTTAACATCGGTTACATTCGCACCTTATTTCGGTTCTCCTCAAAGGGAAACAGAGGGATGGTATATTTTGCCCGATGGTAGTGGTTCTATTATGAATTTCTACAATGATAATACTATAGGAAAGATATATACAACTTCTGTATATGGTAAGGATTTAGCCGTAGCAGAGCGTGAAAATATCAGTAGTGACCCAGGCGCCAGTCTTCCGATTTTTGGCATACGCCGTGATGGATGCGGTGTGTTATGCGAAATAGTTAAAGGCGATGCAATTTCGGAAATAAAGGCTTATTCAGGAGATAATGCGGATGCTTCTTATGTAAATGCTAAGTTTAATGTCCGCTCTATTTATAAAACGGCTGCTTCAACCGGTCGTAAAGAATCATATATAATCGTTCAAAAGGGACGATATACAGATGATATAATTCTTGAGTATAACTTTTTGGATTCAAAAGACGTAACATTATCCGATATGGCGTCTATAGTGAGAAAAAGTATATTTGGTGAGTCCAAAGAAAAAGTTACAGAAAAATTACCTGTTCGCCTTAATTTAGTAGGTTTGGTAACAAGGCGCAATCAGTTTTTAGGTGTTGGTTATAACGAAAAAGTTTGTTTGACTGATTTTAAGAAATCAATCGATATTACAAATGCTTTTATTGATAGCGGAATAAATAATTTATCGCTGGTATTAACAGGTTGGTTTGGCGACGGTGTAGATCACAAGTTCTTATCAGGAAAGGTTGCTCCTTCAAATTTATTGGGAGGCGAAAAAGATTTCAATAAATTGATAGAAAACGCCAAGAATAATAAAATTTCTCTCTATCTTGATGCAGATGTTCAGTATACTGCAAAAAATTCATTATTTGATGGTTTCAGTAAGAAATCCAATACAGCAATAATGCTGGATAAATCAACAGGAAGGGTATTTGAATACGACGCAGCAAGTTTTGTTAAAAAACCAAATGATTATAAATTTATCAATAATATTTCTGCTCAAAAAAAGGCGATGGATCTGCTAAAAGACACTGCCGATAAATACGGCATAAAAAATCTTTCTTTGCGAACATTAGGGTCCGGACTTTCGGCAGATTATGACACTCCAAACATTGACCGTCAGACTATGGCTAATAAAATAACTGATCAGTTGAGTGAACTTGCGAAATCAAATTATCAGATAACTACCAGCGGAGCAAATAAATACATACTTTCAAATGTAAATAATATCACTAATGTTCCTGTGACTTC
>JAZQHI010000038.1:0-13723 GCA_045540535.1 Acutalibacteraceae bacterium
ATAGCCATACAAGAAGGCATACACCTTAATCCCCCTGCGCCTTGGGATTCGCAAGAAATAGTTTTTCCCGCAACGAGTAAATTAAGCGAATTCTTAGGTAACAAACTGCGGTACGGAATATAATACTTGCTTGCGGTAGCAATTTTAAAATTACCGTTTTCGTTAGCGTTTCTGGGGTGAACATCCATACCATAACCGTAAACCGCAATGCTATCTTCAAATTTTGTACCGTTACTTACATCGGACACAGTGATTTTATACTCGCCCACAATATGTCGGCTTTCTCTTACACCTAAAACCGAAGCAACCTGCACAATCTCGGCATTTTCAAAACCCTCGGTTTTATTTTTCAGTACATTATATGCATCTATTACCTGCTTGCGCGCCTTAATATGCGCGTTAGTCATACTTTGGGAATTAGTAGCATCAACGTCAAACACGCGGTAATGGTTTACCTTATAAATATTTTCTTGCGGCATTCTGTAAGCCTTAACAGGATATTCGGGTCGAGAACCGCGTGCCGAGTAATCCTTATCATCTACATTGCTGACTTCAAACATAAGGGTTGCAGGTTGCGGAATACCGCTTTTTTCTTCACCTTTGTAAACGCCAAAACCCGCCGCAGCAACAAGGTCTGCATTACCGGTACAGTCAATAAACACGTCACCCAACACAGAAACTAAACCCTCAAGCGCTAGCAAAACAACCGATTTTATTTTGCCGTTTTCGACAATACAATCTGCAAATCTTGTATAGAGAAGCAAATCTACACCTGCTTCTTTCACCATCTCATCCAAAACAATTTGCAGTACAAAGGAATTAAAAGGAGTTACCCGCTTATGATACTTTTCAATAAAGGAAGTATGGATACTTGGCGCATCGGTTTTTTCGGGTGGTATAACTGCGGAATATTTTTCTAAACGTTCAACAATTCTTCTGTAAATTCCGCCTACTAAAAGTTCTTCTCCTTTAGGGTCGTAAACCGACATAAACGGACCTACAAGACCCGAAGTTGCCATACCGCCAAGCATACCTGTGGCTTCCACAAGCAGCACCGAAGCGCCGTTTTCACCCGCCTCTATAGCGGCAGATACACCCGCCATTCCGCCGCCTAAAACGACAACGTCATATTTACCAACATTTTCTATTTCCTTAGAGTATACAAAACTGCTCATTTGAAATCATCCTTTAAAAATAAAAGTAAAGTCTTCCCAAGGGATATTAACTTCTTTTCTTTCGGTAATTATTTCGTCAACGTGAAGTAATAACGGGAAATCTTTAATGTTGATTTTTCCGTTTTTCGAGGCGGTTTTAATGGCGCGTGCCACACGCTCTGCCACAACAAGCGATTCCAAAGTAACGCCATTTAATTCTGCCTTTGCTTCATCAATATTAAGTCCGCGTCCTAAAAGAATACCTACAAGCCTTGTTCTGCCGCCGTAAACGGTAACGTATAAATCGCCATAACCTACAGACAAGTTTTCAAGCGTTGCCGCGCCCTGAAATTCAAGCAACTTATACATTTCTTTAACCGCTTGACCGAAAATAGCCGCCTGAGAATTAAAATGAAGTTCGCTATCAATACCGAACTGTTTTTGATTAAGACCTATTGTAAGTGCTATTCCAAGCGCATAACCGTTTTTAAGCGCTACTGCGCTTTCAATTCCAACTACATCCATAGAAAGACTTATATGATAATAATCGGTTGCCATTATATCCTTCAACTTTTCCAGTACTGACATATCCTTGCCGCAAAATGCAACTTCGGTTTGGTCGTGTGCTACAAGTTCATAACTGGTACAAGGACCGCCAATAGAATTTATGCAAAGTTTTTTACCCATTTTAGCAAGCATATTATCCCATACTTCAGGGTATGTAAGAAGTCTGCCGTCGGGAGTATCAACAAGACCCTTTGTAACTGTTAAAACAGGAATGTTTTGGGGGATTTTAGGCAGAACCGTTTCACCAAACCAATCAACACCAAAACTTGAAACACCGCCGATAATAAGGTCAGAACCCTTTATAGCCTCATCCATTTCTTCGGTTTGAAAATACTTTATACCCTCGGGGAATTTTTTATTAAATTTAGGATGTTTATCACTTTTTTTACATTCATCAATAATTTCTCTGTCAAGCGGAGTTCCAACAAGCCTTACTTCGTGACCGTTTTCGCGCGCAGGAAAGCAAAGCGCCGAACCCATCATACCTGAACCTATAATCGTTACTACTGCCATTTAATTTTCCTCACAATCTGAAAAAGTTGTTGCACAAAAGCATAAGTTTTGCTAATATAAGTATATATCATAACTTTTTATAGTCAATACTTGGCGCAAATATTGAAAAAATGAAAAAGTTTTTTCATTTAAAAGAAGGTATTATATGGATATCACAAACAGACAACAGGAAATTTTAGATTATCTTTTACCGCGGAACTTTGCATCTGTTACAGAGATTGCAAAAGCCATTTATACTAGCGGCGCTACTGTAAGGCGGGAAATAAAAAAATTAGAAACAAAAGGCATTTTAAAATCGGTTTACGGCGGAGTTATGTTAGCAAAGTACGACAAAGAACCCGTACCGATTACGCTTAGAGATAGCGACAATTCTTCAAAAAAAGAAATAATTGCCGCCGAAGCCGCAAAACTTATAAGGGATAACTGCACCGTAATTTTTGATTCCTCGTCCACAGTGAGAAGAATTTGCAAACATATTATTCATAAAAAAGGAATTACAGTTATAACAAACAATCTTCGCGTTTGCGAAGAACTTAAAAACAGTAATATTAAGGTCGTTTGCACTGGTGGTAGTCTTATAAAACGCCGCGAATGTTTTGCAGGGCATTTTACCGAACAGTTTATAAAAAATGTTAAAGCGGATATGCTTTTCTTTTCGGCGCAAGGCTTATCTGCCACAGGCGAAATTACCGACAGTTCTGAAGAGGAAATTGCGCTAAGGAAGGTTATGTTTAAAAGTTCAAAAGAAAAGATTTTTCTTTGCGACAGTTCAAAATTCAATCTTGAATATCCTTATGTGTTGTGTAATATAAATGATGTGACAAAAACCGTTTTTGATAAATAGGGTTATTTTATAAAACAAAATAAACTTAAAAAGACTTGTTCATACCCTGAACAAGTATTTTTCTATTAATACGGTATTTTAATATTAGGCAATCCTTCTGCATCTTTTACTATGCTTTCAACATCCAAATTTTTATTTCTTAGTGTAAGTAGTGCGAATTTATACAGATTTTGTCTTTTATTTCGCGAGAGATTATTAAGCACTGTTAAAAAGTTTTTCTCCCAAGGTTCAAAGGTCGGTTTATTTATAGGTTCTGCCTGTACGTCAGGTTCGGGTTTAGCCGCCTTAGGTTTTACAATTATTACGGGTGATTCTTTGTGATTTTTGCCACACAATAAATAATATGCATCCACTTTCAACACGTCTGCTATAATGATTAACTGCTCACAGGTGATTTTTCTTTTATTTTCCAAAGCAGAATATGAACTTTTGGGCATACCCAATTTTTCAGCCATTTCAACCTGCGTGTAGCCCTTTAGTTTTCTAAAATAAGATATCCTTTGATTTACTGTTCCTTCCATTTTATCACCTAAAATTAAAAAAGTGCGTAACCGAAGCCACGCACCGAAAAACGCAAACTCCGATTGTTGTCACACAAACTTTGGCAAATCACAAGGAATGCACAAATAGAGATTGCATTTTTACCGAAATAAAAATACAAACCCTGTAATTTACCATATTTTGTTTGTGTGACAAATATAGTTTACCATTAAACATTTTAAAAATCAAGAAAAAATAAAAGATACTGCACAAATTAATGCAGTATCTTTTTAATTATAATATCTTTTCTAATTCTTTACAATCGCCTATTATTCCGTAATCGGCATATTCGAAAATCGGAGAATCCTTATCGGGATTAATGGCAATAACCGTTCCTGATGACTGCATACCTACAATATGGTGAACAGCGCCCGAAACACCGACCGCGATATAAACGGGCGGACTTACAGTTTTTCCCGTAAGTCCTACTTGCAAACTGTAGGGCATTATATCGTTATCAACCGCTTTTCTGGTTGTTGCCATATCTGCACCGATATTTTCTGCGAAGGCTTTTACTGTATCAAGATTATCCTTAGCGCCAAATCCTGCGGCAACTACAATATCACTGCCGTTTTGGGTAGTTCTGACGGTTGCCATTGCAGGTTTGGTAAGGCTTACAATTTTCGCTATAATACTACCCGAAAGGGCTGGGCGGTACATCATAAGTTCGCTGCCGTCCGTTTCCAGTAAGGTACAGTCAGCGCAAAGACCGAGCCCCAACATAGCGCCCACTTTAGCCGATAATTTTTTAGAAAGCGAATCACTTCCCCAAAGCACCGCGTTGGGTTTAAGTTCTGCTATTTTTTCGGCTAATTCTTCGGCATCGTTAAGCGGTAAAACCGTAATATCATCACTTACAGTTTCGGCAAACGGGCGCGGTGCTTCACCGACAATGCAAACCCGCTCTAACTTTAAGTCACTTTTTGCGGTAACCGCTACTTTTTCGCGGCTTTTACGAAGTCCGTCATCAATAGCGGTTTTAATATCTTCAAAACCAATAAACTTGCACTTTCTTTTTCCCGACTCGTTTTCAAAGGTTTTAAGCACCCTTGTAGGCGAGCCAGAAAGTCCGCATTTTTCTTCCTCTGCGCCGATATCTTTTGCAGACCAAACCTCAACTTCGCCCATTTTGGACAAAATGCTCGGAAGCCTTAACGTATTAATACGTTCAATCGTTATAAGTGCGGGTAGCGGAACAGTTTCAGTCCCTAAATCGCGGGTAGTACAGGTGATACTTTCCCCTATTTCTTCAATCTTCATAACATTGGTTATAAGCGATGTGCCAGCCATTACCGAGAGCATTGGTCCTGTCTGAGCGGTATCACCTACAAGGGTTTGTCTGCCGCAGAAAATAAGGTCAGGCTTTATTTTTTCTACCGCTTTAGATAAGGCATAAGCCGTAGCGATTGTATCCGCCCCCGCAAAAACCTTATCCGACAAAAGTATCGCCTTTTTAGCGCCCAATCGGGTAAGCCTTAGCAGAAAATCCTTAGCAGTAAGAGGTCCCATACTAATAATTGTGACCTCTGCACCCTGAACACTTAACGCCGCTTCATAAGCGCAAGCATCAAAAGGATTGATTTCGCCGTCAAGCCCTTGACGGATGCAAACTAATATTTTCATACTATCTCTCCGCATATATAGGTGCTAAAGCATCGTGTATTTTTTTATAGTCTTCAAAAACTTTGCGGTATTTAGGTGTGTTCTCAGGGTTTGGATAGGTTATATCGACCTCTTTTACACACTTATTAACGGCATCTTCGGCACTTTCAAACACGCCGATAGCAATACCTGCAAGCATTGCAGAACCAAACGAAGAATCAGAACTTTCGGTAGTTTTAAGCGCAATTCCTAATGCATCAGCAATCATTTGGCGCCAAAGTTTTCCCTTTGTACCGCCGCCGATTGCGGTTGCAACGGTATTATAAGGAATACCGAGTGTATCAAGATAAAGTTTACTGTCAAGCAAAGAATATGCAACGCCCTCAAGCACTGCACGGGTAAAATGAGCCTTAGTATGAGTAGCCCTAACACCTGTAAAACTGCCGCAGAGCATAGGGTCGGCATAAGGGGTTAATTCACCGTTAAGGTAAGGGTGGAAAATCATACCATCGCATCCAATAGGCAAAGCGGCGGCGCCCTCATCAAGTTGCTTATACTCCCCACCGAAAGTATCTCTGTACCAACGATAAGATGCTGCACAGGATTTTGTGGCAGTGCCTGGATACCAAAGTCCCTTTGCTATATGAGAATAGTTAACCAAATGTCTATCGGGATAAGGTTTATCGGTTATAACACAAATTCTGCCTGCGGTTGCAAGTTTAACCGTAACATCGCCTTTTTTTACAGCACCGCTGGCAAAAACTTCCATAACAGTATCGGTAGTGCCGCATATAACGGGTGTTCCCGCCTTTAATCCCGTAACATTGGCAGCAGCATCGGTAACGCTACCTATAATATCGGTAGGATTTTTAATTGGCGGCAACATTTCGGGTGTTATCCCTGCAAGAGCGCAAAGTTCAGCATCCCATTCCATTTTATTGCAATCAAAAAGCATACTGCCCTCTGCCTCGATATAGTCGGTGCAGAAAACCTCGGTTAAAAAGTAGCGAACATAGTCCTTTTCAAAGAAAATATACTTAACCTTTGCAAAAACTTCGGGTTCTTTATTTTTAAGCCAGATAAGTTGGGGCAATGTCCAGATAGTATCGGGTTTATGAAATGTTTTAGCGAATATTTCTTCCCCTAACTCTTCGCGCAATTTATCCGCCTCGGCTCTTGAACGGGTATCTGTCCAATGAATTGCATTTCTTAAAGGTTTAAATTCACCGTCACAAACGAGTGATGTATGTGTTGCGGAATCAAGGGCTATTGCCGATATATCCCCCGCATCAATTCCGCTTTTTGCTATCAGCGCCTTACTGTTTTCGCAGAGTGCGTTTATCCAGTCGGACGGTGCTTGCTCGCAAGCGGCATTTTCGGGATAAAGGGTTGGATATTCAACCGTATTTTCGGCAACGATATTACCCAAAGTATCAATAAGGGTTGCTTTTGAAGCACCGCCGCCGAAATCTATACCTAAAAGATATTTCATGCTTATACTCCTTTAAATAAATAATGTAAACATAATTGGAATTGTAATAATAGACATTAAATGTGATATAAGCGCCATACTAGCCCCCGGTGTTGTATCTCCGCCGTAAGCCGCAGGGAAAACTACGGTATTAAGACCTAACGGCATTGCCGTAGCGCAAAGGGTTAGCATAATAACCGTAGAATCGGTATTTAAAAGTTTTAGTACCACAACAAAAATAAGCGGTAAAATAACAAGTCTTAAAATTGATGCTAAATATATGCGCTTAACCTTTGCCAATCTTTTAATGCTGAAGTTTGCTACAACAAATCCCGTTAAAATCATAGCCAAAGGTGACATACAAGCCCCTGCTGATGCAATAGCAGTAACCAAAAACTTAGGAAGAGGCAGACCTATAAGACCTGCTAATGCGCCAAAAAACATTGAAAGGCATATCGGGTTAAGGAAAACTTTAAAGGAAAATTTACTGTTTTCCTTTTTAGGTATAAGTGAAGCCGTACCGAAAGAATATACATAAAGGCAAAGCGGCAAAGTAAAAATCATATAATCAAAAAGTACATCCTCGCCAAAAATACCTAAAACAACCGCGTTGCCCATAAAACTGAAATTGGCAACCGCAAAGGAATAGGTATAAATCTTTTTTAAATAATCGTCTTTAGTGAAAAATTTTGCCAAAAATATACCTATAACAAGTGACACCAGCATTATTGCCGTTCCGTAAACAATATAAAGCCATTTAGCGCTTATATTTTCTGCGGTGCAGTACTTATAAAAGGTATTAAACACCAAACACGGAACTAAAACATTAGTTTCAAGTCGGGATAAAGCCAACGATGTATTAAGCGGTAATATCCCTTTAGCATTCAGAAAATAGCCCAATGCCATAAACGTAAACAGCACAAACATCTGGTTTAACGTTGCTGAAAATACCTGCATTTTCTAATTTACCCCTCGGTTAGTACTTAATTTCGTAATTAGTGCCTGTAATTCCTGCAACAACGCCTTTATTCTTTAATGCTTCGTTTTCAACGTGAGCAATTATCCACTTATTCTTACGGAATAACATCAGGTCTTCGGTTTTAACAGTAAGATCGGTGTTAGTACCTGTAGGCAATGCTACAACACAACCGAAACCGTTTTCATTTACTTCGCAAGGGCAAAAATGGAGTGAAGTTGAGTAAACTTCAACCACAGTGCCTGCAGGCAAATAAAAGGCTTTGAATTTTGAAGAATCAATTTTTCCGTCTTTAATATCCCAGATATGACCGAGAATTAAAACAAGCGGTGTTACCGCAATATTAATTTCGCTTGAAGTATGCCATTCGGTAGCATTTAAAAAGTTGCTGTGTCCCCAACAGTATCCAACCTGAGTGGGAAGTGTTCCAAAGCACTCGTTTTCTATTTTCGAGGCAATGTCTAAAAATTCAAAATCTTCTAAAGAAGGCTTGTACATTGAGCCGTTGCCTTCGGGATTAGGGATTTTCTTTGCAGCCTCAATAATTTCCCCCGCGTCCATATTCTTTAAAATTCTGCCAAAAGGCGCAAATTCATCATCGCTGACATCAAAAAAAGCAATATCACTATTTAATTTCTTTAATTTTTCTAACATTTCGTTCACCTTATTATTCAATAATATTAATAGAATGAGTGTAATTAAATTCTTTACCGCTACAGAGTGCAGTAATACCCTCTTTTTCGGTTATATCATAACTGCTGCCAACTATATCCTGAACACCGTTCCAAGGCTCAACGCACATATAAGGAGCGTTTGGCTTATGCCACAAAAGGAAATACTTAGCATCAGGAAAATCAACCCGCACTGCTCTACCCGTTTTTCTGTTACGGAGTGTTGCCGATTTTGATTTTAAATCCTTGAAAACAAGGGCGTCAACTGTGAAATACTTATCATAAAGAGGTATATAGTTTTGGTCCTTAATAATAGGTAACTGTTGGTTAGACAAAAGGTTACCGTAAAGCACATAAGCATTAAGGGTTTCGTTTTCGGGGAAAATAACATCGTAATCCTCAATACCCTCGGGTGTTGCATAACCCTCATGCGAACCGATATTGAAATACATTGTTTTATCGCTTAAATTCTTAACCGAATAATCAATTTTTAAGGTTTTGCCTGTTAAAGTAAAAATTACCCTTAATTCGTAATCAAAGGGAAAACTTTCCTTTGTTTCGGCATCTGATTTATGTAAAAACACGGCACTACTGTCGGTTTTGCTCTCAACTTCAAATGTTTTAAAACGGATATATCCGTGCTTTTGGAGGGTATATTCCTTACCGTCAAGAATATACTTATCGTCCTTAAGACCGCCGCATATCGGAAACATTAAAGGACAAGCACCAGCCCAAACTTCAGGCTTTGCTTCCCAGATATATTCACTGTTTTCGCTTTTAAGGCTTCTTAATTCTGCACCTAATTCGTTAATTTCTGCCTTTAAGTATTCATTTTTTATTGTAATCATTCAAATCACCCAAATAACTCAATTTTAATAATACAATAGAGATATGCAAAACGGGCATATCTCTACTGTATTAGTTTTAAAAAGATTATCTATTTTCTATCCAAGCGTGGTCAGGGTCACTGCTTCTGTTAAAGCCCTGATAATCGCCTGCCATAAGCCATAAGAAATATGTCTGGTATCCAGGGGTTGAAACTGTGGTATGATAACCAACAGGGAACTCCACAAGTTCATCATTCTTTACTCTGTAAGCCTCGTCAATCTCGCCGTCAGCAGTGTAAAGGCACTGAACAGCAAAACCTTGTTTGGGGTCAAACAAGAAGTAATAAATTTCTTCTGCAATACACTCGGTAGGCATATTATCCTCGTCATGCTTATGAGGGGGGAATCCTGCCCAGTTACCCTCGGTACAATAACATTCACCTATAGTTAAAATCTTAGCATTAGAGTTACCGTCAATAAGGAAACTGGTTTCTCTTTGGAAAGGCTGTTCACCCAAAACCTTTAATACAACATGGTCTTCTCGCAGTACCTGAGGTTCGGTTTTTTCTGCTACGCGTGTACCGCAAACAGCAATCTTAATATGGTCAATAGCCTCTATAGTTAATTCTTGCTCTTTGGGCATATAAAAACTTTCAGCCTTGCGGTTTTCAAAAACATTGGCTCTGTTGCCAACATTTTCAAAAACTTCGCCGTTAACTTCTACATTACAGTGACCCTCAAGCATAATAAAGGCAACTTCGTTTGCCTCTGTATTAAAGGGTAATTTTTGACCTGCCTCAAGTTCAATTATACCAAACTCAAGTTTTTTTAATGAGCATTCGCCTATTTTACAAATAGGGGTATAACCGTTTTGAGGAACATAAGCCTTTTTATAATTATAACTCATAGCCATTCTCCTTTAAATATTTTTTGGTTGTTTCAAAGTTAGGTACGCTTTCTCTCGCACCCACACCAGTGCATTTAAGACCGGATACCGCGCTACTGAAATGACAACATTTAAGGAAATCATATCCCTTACATACCGCCGCCGCAAATGCGCCGTGGAAAACGTCACCCGAACCGTTTGAATCAACAACAACCGCGGGATAAATCGGGTAAGCGGTAATATCCTTACCGTCATACAAAATTCCGCCCTTTTTACCCTGTGTTACAACAACAACTTGCGGTTTATACATCTCATAAAGTTTTTTAGCCGCTTCTTCGGCAGTTTTAGCGCCTGTATGACCAATCGCAAACTCTTCCGACGGAATCATTATATCGGTAAGCGCCAAAAGATTTTCAACGCCCTCATAAAGTCCGCCGCAGTCATAAAGTACGCGAGTGCCATTTTCTCTTGCTATTTTAGCGGCTTCTACAGCGGCGGTCATTTCGTTACCGTCCACCATAAGAATTTCAGCATCTTTAATTGCCTTTATCTGTGCTTCGTTTAATTCTAGCGGGGGTAAATCGCCCTTATCGAAAACACAGGTACGTGTTGCACTGTCTGCACAAAGCCACAATACCGATGCAAAAGAACGGTAACCCGATTTCACTTCAATAAGATCGGTTTTAACGCCGTATTTTTCGAAATCTTCCTTTAAAAATTTACCGCCGTTATCGTCGGACAAAACGCCGATATAAGCAGTATCCTCACCTAACTTCCTGGCCGCTACAAGACCTGTGGCAACAGGGCCGCCGCCGGCGGTTTTGCTAGCGGTAGCCCTCATTTTAGTGTCTTCAGTAGGGTAAGTAGGGATATTGTAAAGGGTATCAAAAACGTTAGCACCTATTCCTACAATTCTACTCATAATTTATGCCTTTCCGTCTGCACCAACAAGACGAATTTTTTCAAGAGCCAATTTCTTAACTGTATCAATCGGCTTTTTCATAAATAAGTCAATAGCAAGGCTTCTGTTGGGGTCATTAAGAGTTTCAAGTGTGCCCTCAGCGAAAGCGCAACAAACGTCAGTACCGATATTCATTTTACGGATACCTGCCTTAATTGCGGCTTTAACCTGATCGTCAGGAATACCTGAACCGCCGTGAAGAACAAGCGGAGTACCGCCTGTAGCCTCTCTTATAGCCTTTACTCTTTCGATATCAAGTTTAGGGGTCTTTTTGTAATGACCGTGAGCGTTACCGATAAGAACTGCCAAGCAGCACACGCCTGTTTTCTTAACGAAATCAGCGGCTTCGGCGGGGTCGGTATACTCTTCCATACTGTCATCATTAACGCTGCCTACGTGACCGAGTTCACCCTCAACGCCAACATCAATAGCGTTGCAGATATCAACAATGTGCTTAGTATTAGCAACATTCTCTTCATAAGGATGAACAGAACCGTCATACATAATACCTGTTGCGCCCCAATAAAGTATTTTTTGAGCCTCTAATTCAGAAGGACCGTGGTCAAGGTGGAAGCAAACGGGAACGGTAGCCTTTTTAGCAGCCGCTAAAATAGCAGGTGCTAAATAATAACCAACCTCTTCGTTAACAAGACGGGGATAAACCTGAATAATAACAGGCGCCTTAGCCTCTTCAGCAGCCTTAATTACACCCATAATTGTTTCGGTATTATATACATTGAAAGCAGGAATACAATAGCCGCCTTCTTCTGCCATACCGATAATTTGTTTTAAATTAACTAACATCTTCCCTGCTCCTTATCCTAAAATTAAATCTTCAATAGAAATAATCTCAACATCAGACTGTTCTACAGATTTAAGTGCTACATACTCTGAAACACAAGCGGTAACGATAGTCTTAGCACCAATGCTTGTAGCGTTGAAAATTCTACGCTCTGCAACCTTTTTAACAACATTAGGCATATATTGAGCCATAAGAATGTTACCTGCCCATACGGTTTCACCGCGGTTAAGAAGCATTTCAGAAAGATTAGCATAAGCGCTTACAATTGCACGGGGTTCTTCGGTTTCTTCAAGGTCACGTGCTAACTGATAAGGATCCTGGAATACAACATCCTTACCGCTGTTCTTAGCCTCTAACTTACCGTCTTTAATTAAGCCTGCTACAAATGAAGTAAAGGTTACAACATCGGCATTAACTTCGATACCGTACTCTTTGTAAAGTTGCTTAATAGCCTTAGCATCGTTAGGGTCGTAAACTACAACGGTTTTGTAATCGCCTAAAACTTTAGCGCAAGCGGTCATCTGCTCTTTGGTTTCATTAGCAGCGCCGATAAGGAAATCAAGTTGAACACCTGAGGGTGCTTCATTCTCTAAAACAGAGAATGTAACACCTGCTTTTTCAAGAACCTTAATTGCCTTTAAAGCCTCTTTGCAAGCCATAAACTTAGCATCAACACCTAATAAAAGAAGTGTATCAGCCTTAGCACTGTGAGCCTTGATGCCTGCCATTAAATCGGGGCAGATTTCGGTTTTTCCGTATGCATTACCGGTTTCAATGCAGTTAGCAACTAAAGCAGCGATATATTCGGGTAATTTGCCATCTAAAGCAGCCTGTAATCTGGTTTCCTTAGTGAACATTACGGGGTCCCAACCTGTTGTGCAATCGTGTACACAAGCACCACAAGTGCAGCACTCGTAAATATTGTCCATAATTTCTTCGAGTTCAATAGCCTCGCGGTTTACAAGAGAGATACCAAGTGCTCTTGCTCTTGCTGTATTTCTTTCCTGACCTGTAGCATTACCTATAGGGCAAATGTGGTGGCACATCCAGCAAAAACGGCAGGAATCAACATGTTGTTTACATTTTTCTGACATTATCATAGTTCTTTTTCCTCCCCTAATTAAAGACCTAACTTAAACGGATTCATAATACCGTTGGGGTCAAGTGTTTTCTTTAAACCTTCAAATACTTGCATTGCAGGACCGTACTGTTCTTTCATAAGACGGCCAAGTTTGATACCAACACCGTGGTGATCGTTAACAACACCGCCGTGTTTAAGTGCAGTTCTAACACCGCAGGTCCATATAGCCTGATGGAGTCTGAGCGCTTCAACGGGATCTTCAGGAACATCCTTACCGTCAACAATAAAGCGGTCATAAACCATTGCGCCCCACTCGTACCAGTGAGAGAAGTGAGCAATGAACTTAGCCTGTGGGAAGTTGGTTTCGATTGCTTCTTTCATAGCCCAGTAGATTTCTTCAATCTTACCGTAAGGAGCAATAGTATCCATTGTACCGAAGCACTGCGGAATATCCATCATGTGACCGGGATAGAAGAATGTAATCTTTTCTTTCCACCATTTTTCGCCGTATTCTGAACCTAAGTCCTCAGCGCCGTACTTAGCAAATGTTTCGAGAAGAATCTTTTCTTCAACATCTACCATTTCTTTTACACCTTCGTAAGCCACGTTCATAAACGCACCTTTACGTTCAACACCAACGATTTTCTTAATAAGAGAAGCGGTTTCTGCCTCGTCATAAAGACGCATAACGGAGGGCTTGAATTTTTGTAAAAGCTCGCGGGAAGCCTTGAAAGCGCCCGACATATCCTGGAAGAGGAATCCGCGGAAGCGTCTTTCCTCGGGTTGGTCGAAGATTCTGATCTGTGCCTTTGTGATAACGCCGAGGGT
>JAZQHI010000039.1:0-2148 GCA_045540535.1 Acutalibacteraceae bacterium
AACGACATGGCTACGATCCGACTTCGTAGCGATAATACCTGGTCTTATTTCGTTAACCATTATGCCGTATTCCGCGAGCCTGTCGGCAAAAAGGGTTGTAATCATTGTAACCCCTGCCTTAGATATGCAGTATTCACCGCGGGAAACACTGCTTGTATAACCCGACATCGAGGAAATATTAACAATACTACCCTTATTATCACCCTCGTTTTTAATCATTAAGTTTGCAACCGCTTGGGTTAAAAATAAGGTACCTTTAGTATTTATATCCATAACAAAATCGTAACTTTCCTCGGTCATTTCAAGGATATCTGCCCTTACTTTAGGGGCAACACCTGCAACGTTTACAAGGGTATCTATTCTGCCGTATTTATTCATTGCAATATCAGTAAAGTTTTTACGGTCGTTTCTGTTACTTAAATCGCCTTTAAAATATGTAAACTCACCCTCAAGTTTTTTCGGCATTTCTGCCGCTATATCCATACCGACAACCGCAAAACCGTTTTCAAGTAACTTTTCTGCCGTGGCATAACCTATTCCACCTGCAACACCTGTTACTAATGCAATTTTTTTCATTATAATCATCCTTTAAAATTCAAACTGCTTATTTCATACAAAGTTCTTTGTATATAGGTAAATACATTTCTTTATCCCTTATAACGCAACCGGGTGTACCGCCGGGTTTTCGCATTATTTCGGTACATTTAGAACAGCAAATACAGATTTTTTCCTTTTCCATTCTGCCGTTTTTTAGTATATCGTTCGCAAAATCGGGGTAAGCAAAAACAGTTCTGCCAAAACCTGCAAAATCGAATTTATTCTCTTTAATATACGCCGCTACAACATTCGGCGCTGCAACGCCTAAATAAGATATTCCCGAACATATAATTGCTATATCCTTATTTAGTTCCTTTAATCTGGCAGTGCCGTTTAATATTCGCGACACACTTTCTAAAGGATGTTCAGGGGACTCATATCCGCCTTGCGCAAAAGGACGGTTTACATGAGGATTAAAATATGGGTTGCCCATAGTGATGTTTAATATTCTTACCCCGGATTTATAAAGTTCCTTTATAAGCCAATCGGGTTCTGTAATATCAAAATCGGTGCTGCCGTCTGTACTTACGCCAAAACCGTAAGGATATTTAAAACCGTCATAAACATTAAGTCTTGAAGAAACTATAAATTCTTTAGAACACATTTCAACCGCACCGCTCACGCTTTCTCTTAAAAGCTTTGTGCGGTTTTCCAAACTGCCGCCGTATCTGCCCTTTCTTTCAAATGCCGAAAGCAGTTCCGAATTAAGATATCGGTGACAGCATTTAATATCAACACCGTCAAAGCCTGCTTTTTCGGCTAAAACTGCACCTTTTACAAGTGCTTCACCCACACGGTCGAGATATTCATCGGTTGCCATTCTGTCGCTCGAAATTGGGTTATCCTTTTCAAAAAGCGGATTATTATAAGCAATAATAGGCGTGGGTGTGCCGTCGGGTTTTGAATATCTGCCCGAATGGGTTGCCTGCATAATAACTATCGGTTCGTAACCGTTGGTTTTTATTGCAGTTTCCTTAATATCTTCTACTTGGCGTTTAAATTCGTCAAGATTATTATCATTTATGTAAAGTTGGCGAGGATTTGCCCTACCCTCCTCTAAAACAGCAGTGGCTTCAAACCATATAATACCGGCGCCGCCTTTAGCCAAACGCTCATATCGGCGTTTGGTAAGTTCAGCGGGCGTGCCGTCAAGGTTTCCGTCACACCCCTCCATTGCCTGACACACAAGTCGGTTAGAAATAGTTTTCTTGCCAAGTTTATATTCACTTTTTAAAAGTTCGGTACTTTCTGTAAATGCTAAATTTGTTTTTAACCGTTCGTTTTGTTCTTTAAAATCTGCCACAGTAGTATATACTTTTCTTAGCACTTTATCATCTCCTAAAACCATTTTAATAAATCAGCAAATATCTCACAATATAAATGTTGCTCTAATTTATGTAAATCTTGCAAATTTTTGAATTTTGTATTAGAATGATATTTAGGGAGGGATTTAAAATGGCTTCTATAATACATTCGGTTTATTTTTCGGACGATTTAAGTAAAACTCCATCCCATCATCACGATTGCCACCAAATATTGCTTATTACCGAG
>JAZQHI010000040.1:0-13083 GCA_045540535.1 Acutalibacteraceae bacterium
CGTTTCAATAAGTCCGAAAGTTTCGTCCATGTCTCTGCCCGCGCCGTAAATTCCGTGAAGTCCCCAAACAACAAGTCTGTATTCTTCCATCTTTTTAGCAGTAGCAATACCGATATCATTGTTGCCGCAAACCATCCATGGAAGAACACCGATACCGTCAGGGAAAACTACTATACATTCGGTGCACATTTCCCAGATAGTGTGTGTGAACTTCTTATCGTCAAGTTCGTGAACGTGGGTCATAGCAAGGGTGTTGGTTGGGTGAGTATGCATAACAACCCTGTGGTTCGGGTCTTTTTTAAGTCTTGTCATGTGGCTCATAAGGTGGGCAGGCAGTTCGCTTGTGAACTTTCCACCGTCCTTGTAACCCCACAAAAGTTCTGCGGTTGTGCCGTCTTTAGCAATTCTTATAATACCGAGATTATTTTCGGGGTCACCCTCAATATTCTTAAAATATTTACCCGTTCCTGTTACAATAAATATTTTGCCTATAAGTTCTGTAGCATCAAAACCTGTGGGAATAGTTCTTATAACATTATCAAGGTCAAGATACTCGGCAACCTCTTCGGTTTCTAACATATAACTAACATTACCGCCGTTTCTTTCGTCCCAACCGAGTCGGTACATATTAGCGGTAACTTTTTTCATTTCTTCTACAAAAGGTGCAGTTAAAATATCTTTCATTTTTATTATCCTCTCTTTGCCAAAACTTCGTTTTCGTAATTTTTAACGGTACTGAACCATTCACCGTCCAAAGCAGCGCCACATTCCTTACAGTACTCTGCCCAAACATCGCCAAAAGGCAAGGTTTTAAGTTCTTCACTAATTACCATAAGTTCGGTCCAATTATTATCGTCCTGCATTTCTTTTAAAGCATCAAACGGGGTAAGTAACGCCATAAGCAGCGCCTTTTGAGCATTTCTGAAACCTACTACCCAAGCCGAAATTCTGTTAATCGACGCATCAAAATAGTCAAGCGCTATTTTTACTCTGCCGTCAAGTCCGCCGCAACGCACAATCTCTTTTGCAATCTCTTTGGTTTCGTCATCAAGTAAAACCACGTGGTCACTGTCCCAACGGATAGGTCTTGTTACGTGGAGTGCAATTTCGGGGAAGAAACTAAGAAGCGCGGGGATTTTATCAGATACAACTTCTGTCGGGTGATAATGTCCGTTATCCATAAGCGGAATACATTTGGTTTTGTTAGCCGCCGCGTATGAAAGCGAAAATTCCGCACTGCCAACGGTGTAAGCCTCAACACCTATACCGAAAACCTTTGATTCTACACAAGGTTTAACCTTGTTAAAGTCGAACGGTTCGGATAAAATCTCGTCTATAGCCTCTTTGTAACGTACTCGCGGTCCCATTCTGTCTGCAGGAATGTCCTTAAATCCGTCACCTGTCCAGATATTCATAACACACTGCTCGCCCAACTCTTCCGCCAGATACTGTGAAATTCTGATACAAGCCTTGCCGTGCTCTATCCAGAATTTGCGGGTTTCGGGGTCAGGGCTTGAAAGGGTTAATGGGTCACACTTAGGGTGGGAGAAGAATGTCGGGTTAAAATCGCAACCAAGACCTCTTTCTTTACAAAAATCAACCCACTTTTTAAAATGCTTGGGTTCAATTTTATCTCTGTCTACCCAACCGCCGTTTTCCTCGTCAAAAATCGCATAGCAGGCGTGCAAATTAAGTTTTTTAGTGCCGGGGCAAAGTTTTAATGCAACATCGATGTCCGCCATAAGTTCTTCGGGGGTTGTAGCCCTGCCGGGATAATTTCCCGTTGTCTGAATACCGCCGGAAAGCGCGTCAACCTTCTGGTCAAAACCGCGCACATCGTCACCTTGCCAGCAATGAAGTGCTATGGGCACATTTTTAAGTTTTTTAATTGCCGCATCGGTATCAATTCCAAATTTCGCATAAATTTCTTTTGCTTCCATATATCTGCTCATATTTAAACCTCCGTAATCTCGAAAGATTTTTTAACAATTTCTCTTAAATCTTCTAACTTTAAATCTTTGTCAGCAAACATAAACTGCGCTATAAGATTTCCCGTAGCGGTAGCCTCAGTAGGACCTGCTAAAACACGTTTGCCGGTGTACTGCTTTGTTAAACGGTTCAAATAACCATCCTTACTGCCGCCGCCGATTATGTTAATTAAATCTATCTGCTTTTCGCTAACCCTTTCAATAGTTTTCACCGCTTCGTTATAAGAGTTTGCGAGCGAATGATAAACCGAACTCAGCACATCTTTAATGCTAAGGTCGGGCTTACCTAAATAATTGCGTATTGCTTCAATCATATTTTCAGGCGCTACAAAATCCTTTGCATTCGGGTCAATAAGTTCCTTAAAGTCGCTTTCCATCGCCATATTCATCATCTGGTCGTAAGAATATTTCTTGTCTAAGTTTCTTCTTATATTCTGGAAAAGCCACATTCCCATTATATTTTCAAGGAAACGGTAACGGTAGTTAATACCGCCCTCGTTAGTAAATCCGCCCTCTAAGGCTTCTTTATTTAAAATGGGTTTCATATTCTCGGTTCCGATTAAACTCCACGTTCCCGAAGAAATGTACACCCCGTTATCCCCTACAGGACATGCCGCCACTGCCGATGCCGTGTCATGAGTAGGGCAAAGTATAACAGTAGTATCAAAACCGATTTCCGCTTTTACACTGTCACTTAAATTACCGACAACCTCTGTAGGCAAAGATAACTCTTTAAAAATATCGCTTTTAATACCCAAAAGTTCTAAAAGTTCACGGTCAAGTTTGCGGCTTTCGGCATTTACAAGCGCGCCCGTTGTGGCATTGGTATATTCATTTTTAATAACCCCTGTAAGACAAAAGGATAAATAATCGGGCATCATTAAAATATGTTTTGCTCTCTCTAATTTACCCGACTTCTTATCGCAGTAAAGTTGATAAATCGTATTAAAATTAATGGGCTGAATTCCCGTTCTTTTATAAAGTTCTTCGCGCGGAATAATTTTGTCTATTTCCTCAGGTATACCGTTTGTGCGGCCGTCCCTGTAAGATACTGCAGGGCTTATAACCGCCTTTTCTTCATCAAGCAGTACATAATCCACTCCCCAGGTATCAATCGCAACTGTAGCAGGTATTTTACCTGATTTTCCGCATACTTTTAGTCCTGCCTTGACCTCTTTTTCAAGATGTTCAATATCCCATACAAGCGTGCCGTTCTGATTTACAATGTTATTTTCAAAACGGTAAATTTCCTCTTCCTTTAAAATTCCATTTTCTAAATAGCCTAAAATATGTCTTCCGCTGGAAGCGCCTATATCTATAGCCAAACAGTAATGCAAAAAAAGACCTCCCTTTTATTTTTACTGTAAATATTTTAACATATAAACAGTATAAAAGGTAGGTCCTGATTTTTTGCAAAAAGTGTCCTTTCTTGCAACTCTTGTCAGACTAACTTATTCTGTATTCCCTTGGCGACATTCCGTAGCATTTATCAAAAATTCTGTGAAAATAACTTATATTTTCATACCCCACCGCCACCGAAATGTCCGACACCTTGCGATTAGTGTTTTTAAGCAGAAAAGCCGCTTGCGAAAGACGTTTTTCCTGCAATAATTTTGTGTAGGTTTTGCCCGTTTTCCGCACAATTTCGCGTGATAACCAACTTATATCATAATGCAGTTCCGCCGCCGCTTCACTAAGGCTGCAAGCAGAATAATTAGTTTCTATATACCCTAAAATCTTGAATATTGCCGCATCTTCCTTTGTGTCGGTCTGCAATGTTTCGGTGCGGTTCAGAAGTTGCATAAAAAGCAATGCCATTGTCATTTGGCTCTGCTTTCTTTTATTGGTTGCCTGACCGTTTACAATAAGAATTAAGTTTTCCATTAAATTCTGTATTTCTGCTACATCCGATACTTTATAATGCAGATACTCGGGTCCCTCATTATCACCGCAAAGGCAACCTATAACGAACTCTTTTAAAGGGGTTTCCGAGTCCTCAATAGCCGAAAGCGTGTCCCCGAAAAAGTCGGGTAATATAATAAAATTAACCGCAACATCTTCCTTTGCGCACCTTAAAATCTCGTGCTTTGCGCTTTGACCTAAAAATAACAGTTCACCTTTATTTAAAACAATACGCTTTCCGTTAACGATATGCACCGTTTGTCCGTCACACATATATACAAGTTCCACGTAATCGTGCGTGTGCTCGGGGAAATTTACAAACCGCGTATGCTTTCTCATAGTTATAAGTTTACCCGAACTCAACAACTTTTTGCGGTTAACCGTATTTTCTCTGCCGCCCATATAAATGTCACGGTCTATAGTTTCTTTGCCGTTTAAAATTTCACGCTCTTCATCGGTTATTTGCTTTAAAAAATCTAAAATTCCATCATTAAGCATACTTAATCACCGCTAAACAATTAATATAAAAAAACACAAAAGTATCCTTAATTTATTTTACCAAAATTTCAGTTTCAAATCAACTGCGTATTTTATCAAGCGCACCTTTTTCCAAACGTGACACCTGCGCCTGACTTATTCCTATCTCGCGTGATACTTCCATTTGGGTCTTCCCTTGCATAAATCTAAGACTTAAAATATGCTTTTCGCGCTCGCTTAAATTCTTTATGGATTCTTTCAGCGCAATTTCCTGCAACCAATTGTTGTCATCATTATTATCACCCAATTGGTCAAGCACATAAATGGTATCGCCGCCGTCGGAATAAACGGGGTCATAAAGCGACATCGGGTTTACAATGCTCTCCATAGCAACTACCACCTCGGCATTGGTAATTCCCATTTCCTTTGCGATTTCGCTCACCGTCGGCTCTTGCTGTTTTTCAGCCATTAAACGTTCTTTTACCTGCATTGCCCTGTAAGCCGTGTCTTTTATAGAACGGCTAACCCTTACGGCATTGTTATCTCGTAGATACCGCCTTATTTCGCCTATAATCATAGGCACTGCATAGGTCGAAAACCGTACATTTTGCGTAATATCGAAATTATCAATTGACTTTATAAGCCCTATGCATCCTACCTGAAACAAATCATCAAGATTTTCGCCCCTTGCCGTAAACCGCTGTATAACGCTTAAAACCAACCTTAAATTTCCGTTTATAAGTTCTTCGCGCGCGCTGTTATCCCCGTTTTTAACCTCCTTTAAAAGCCGTTCCTTTTCTTTCTCTTTAAGTATCGGCAGTTTAGATGTGTCCACTCCGCAAATAATTACCTTGTTTTTATACATTAAAGGCACCTCCGTAACTCTCGTTAAAATTATTACCTTAATGTATACCTAATAAACTTAAAAAATATTTTTTATATCGACAAATTTCCCTTGCATTTTAAAAAACAAAACCAACCTTACCTTACCGTAAGATTGGTTTTGAAATTATTTTTTTAAAATTTTAGACACTAAATTATAATCGTTTGTAAGTATTGTGTCCATGCCAAGTTCCAACAATTCCTTGGCTTCGGCAGGGTCATCTGCCCAAAAGATATTGCAAACAATGCCGTTAGCGTGGGCTTTATCAATCATTTCCTTATTGAAATAAGGCTTAAAGAACTGCACCTTTTGAGCGCCAAGTTCTATTGCGCGGTCAACTATAGCCCAGTTTCTGTCAAAATTATGCCCTACGCAAATGGGAATTTGGGGAGCATATTCTTTAAACTGCTTTATGTGCAAATCGGGTTCTAACATAAAGTATACATACTTTTCGCAGTCGTATTTCTTTATAAGCGCCACAATTTTTTCCATAATTTCCTGCGGGTAAGGTTCTGTAAAGGATTGCGGTTTAATATGAATGTTCATAATAACCTGACCGCCGAATTTTTTAAGTATATCTTCAAACCTCACAACCGAAAGTCCCGCGAATTTCTCACCGAATTTTGAGCCAAAATCAAGTTTTTCGAGTTCTTCTAAGGTGTGCTCGTAAACCTTGCCTGTGCCGTTGCTTACGCGGTCCAGTGTCGCATCATGGCAAGAAACAATCTCGCCGTCTACTGTAGGCCAAAGGTCAAACTCAATTTCCTCTGCCCCTAAACCGATTGCCGCTGCAAATGCAGGCATACTGTTTTCGGGGGCTACCGTGTTAAATCCTCTGTGAGCGCAAATTCTCGGATACGGCATTTGACTTTCGTTTTTAATAATAGCGCTACCCGAATTTCTGTACTGCCAGGGCTTTCTTCCAAACTCTATGTACTCATAGTGCGGTGCATCGGGGTTGCCGAAACCTGCAGGCTTTAAATACTTTTTATTGGGGTCGAACTCGGCTTCGGCTCTGCCAAACCCGCCTCTCATATTACAAAGTACCTTGCCTTCAGGCGACACAATCATACTCGCGCCGCAAATGGTGGATTCCTCACTAAAACTAACCGACGAGCGAATAACATAGGTGTTGGTGTTGTATGCCAAAAATCTGCACATAGTTTCAATTGCATCGTGGCTGTCACTTCTTTGCAAGGAACAACCGATAATTATATCCAGATTATTTCGCGCAATATTTGCAAACGCCTCGTAAAAATAGAAATCGTAGCAAGTCAAAAAACCGTAACGCAAACCGTCAATTTCAAGAACATAAGGCTCTGAAAACTCGAAAGTATAATCCGAATCAAGTTTTAAAACGTTAAGTTCAAGCGGCGGCAGATGCTTTTTAAAATATTTGCCTGCAAGTTCGCCCTTTTTATTGTAACAGTAGGTGGTATTTCTGTAACCCGTTTCTTCCTTTGAAAGCGCGTTAACAAAAACATTCGCCTCGCATCTTTTTGCCGTTTCTACACACTTACTAAGCAAAATATCAATATACTTATCGTGGTAATAAAGCGTTTCTTCCAGAGTAGAGGTGGCGCAAGGCACGTCACTGTACTCGGGCAAAACTATAATATCCGCCGAAGAATCAATAAGTTCTAATTGGTTTAATTTATATTCAAAATATTCATCCGAAAAACTAACGTCGTTAGAATAAGGCGGTTGAATTACTATCGCTTTCATATTAATTCTTTCTCCAAACCATTTTGTTTACAACGCCTGTGTAACTCTGAATTAATTTTACAACTTTTGTGGAAACATTTTCTTCGATATAGTCGGGAACGGGTATACCAAAGTCGCCGCATTCATTAGCCGTAACCGCAGTATCAACTGCTTGTAAAAGGCTGACCTCGTCAATACCTGCCAACACAAAGCAAGCCTTGTCAAGCGCTTCGGGTCTTTCGGTGGAAGTTCTTATACAAACTGCAGGGAAAGGTTTACCTATACTTGTAAAGAAAGAACTTTCCTCAGGTAAAGTTCCGCTGTCGGACACTACCGCAAAAGCGTTCATTTGTAAACAGTTATAATCGTGGAATCCCAAGGGTTCGTGTTGAATAACCCTTTCATCAAGTTTAAAGCCGCTCTCCAAAAGGCGTTTTTTAGAACGCGGATGGCATGAATAAAGTATCGGCATATCATATTTTTCCGCAATTTTGTTGATAGCGGTGAAAAGGGAAATAAAATTCTTTTCGGTATCAATATTTTCCTCTCTGTGAGCCGAAAGCAAAATGTATTTGCCTTTTTTCAACTTTAGACGGCTATGAATATCCGAAGCCTCAATTTCCGAAAGATTATTTCTTAAAACCTCTGCCATAGGCGAACCTGTAACATAAGTGCGCTCTTTAGGAAGACCGCACTCGTGAAGATATTTTCTCGCGTGCTCGCTGTATGCTAAATTAACATCACTTATAATGTCAACTATTCTGCGGTTGGTTTCTTCTGGTAAACATTCGTCTTTACAACGGTTGCCCGCTTCCATGTGGAAAATCGGGATATGTAATCTTTTAGCGGCAATCGCCGAAAGGCAGGAATTGGTATCACCTAAAATCAGTAAAGCATCAGGCTTTATCTGATTCATAAGTTTATACGCGCAGTTAATAATGTTGCCTACTGTAGCGCCCAAATCGTCACCCACGGCTTCCATATAAACCTCAGGGTCCTCAAGTTTTAAATCCTTAAAGAAAACCCCGTTAAGATTATAATCGTAATTCTGACCTGTATGCGCTAAAATACAGTCAAAATACTTACGGCACTTGTTTATAACTGCACCAAGTCTTATAATTTCGGGTCTTGTGCCAACAATTATAAGCAATTTAAGTTTGCCGTTATCCTTAAACTTAACGTCACTGTAATCGGTTCTGATTTCCATAACTACACATCCTTAAAAATATGATTTATTTAGAAATTATTTGTTTTAACATTAAAATAATTACTTTGGGATTAAGCGATTTTACTAACAACACTACCGTTCTTCGCAAATCAGGTATAATGCAACACATAGCGATATTTGTGAAAAATTGAGTTATTAATGAAGCAACCGCCGCACCCTCACCTTTAAATTCGGGTATTAGTATTAAATTTAAAACTATATTTAAAATCGCGCCCGAAAAATTAGTAACAACTAAATATTTTTGTTTATTTTCGGCTAAAAGCCAAACGTCCTTAGCACATCCGAAATAGGAAAAATTTGTATACCAAATTACTATTCTAAGCATAGTATTAGCAGGTAAATATGATTCGCCGTATAGCAAACGAATTAAAAATTCAGATAAAATAAATATTCCTACGCTTGCAAATACCGCTAAATATATTACAATCGAATAAAGCGAAATCACCGACTCTTCAAACTTTTCCTGCGATTTTGTTTTATTTTCTAAAACAAGTGGTCTAAAAGAGTCGATAACCGCCAGAAAGACAAAACATGTAAGACCGGCAATAGCAACCGCCGCCGAATAAAAACCAACTTCGGCATTATTAATCATTGATTTTAGCATTATTCTATCGGTCTGAGCAAAAACATTAATCATTATTCCCGATACTATATAGTATTTGCTTTGTTGCAATAAATGTTTTGCCACATTTAATGAGAATTTGAATTTTTGCCCTTTTTTTCTGCGATAAATAATTAATAATATTACCGAAATTAAGGCATAATCAAAAGCATTAGAAACCGCAAACCAGTAAATACTTTTGTGGGTTATAAAAAGTATAATTTTATAAACCGACACTACTATATATGCAAATAAAACCGTTAACGAAGTATACTTTGCCAAATACTTTGACTGAAACCAATACTGTATTAACTCTAACGCCTGAAAAATTAAAACAATACTGTAAAGCGTACAAACAATTAATGTGTCCTTTTCATTAGGATTTGCAACCGTTACAAACGCCGCAATACTTCCTATGCATAAAAAACTTGAAATAAGGGCTAACACTAACGATGTTCCTAAAATTTCGCCCTCTTTTTCAGGGCTTTTTACAAGTTCATTTACTAAAACTCCTGTGAGCCCTAAATTCATAATGGGGGTTAAAAAGGTAACAATTGATGCCGCATAGGAAATCAGACCGTAATTAGAAGGCCCGAAATATCTTGCCGTCAACATATTTATAACCAACATCAGTACAGACTGTACGATTCGGCAACCAATTATCCAGAATGCATTCTTAGCAACTTTATTTTTCAAAAGCATCTGTTAACTCTCCGTATATAAATCAACGTATTCTTTAAATTTTTCATTCTTGTCAAACTTATTTGACGATTTTGCAATATCACTGCTTAACATTTGACTGTTCAACATATTGTTAATTTCGGTTATTAAAGCGTTAATGTCATTTTTCGGAACAACTCTTCCGCAGTTTTCATCAAGCATCTCAGCACTGCCACCCGTATTAAATGTAATAACAGGCGTACCGCAGGCAATAGCCTCCATATTAACTGTAGGATAATTTTCTTCCCTTGTGGGATTAACAAAAACATCCGCTACAGTGTAAATTTCCGCCAATTCCTTTTGGCTTTCGGTTTTCTGTATTGATATTATATTTTGAGGTAATTGGCAAGACTCATCTGTTCCTACAAGAACAATTTGAAAACTACTGTCAAGTTTACGGCTAAGTTCCAAAAAAACATCCAAACCTTTTCGTTTATCCCAACAAAACGCTACACCCAAAATAATAAACTTATCTTTAAGTCCATATTTTTCCCTGAAATCACTTTCAGTAGGTTTAAAAATATTTAAATCAATTCCGTTGTTTATAACCTTTAAAGGAAAATCTTTTAAAAAGGACTGCTTTACTAAGTTTCCTAGCCATTCGGACGGTGTTATAATAGTTAAATCCGCACCAAGAATAGCCTCTTGCTTTCTTTTTTGGTTTTTATTTGACCTATCAAAAAGCCAAGAAAAACTTTTTCGTTGAATACAGGTTTTGCATTCACTTTTCCAGTTTTCGCAATCCGCCATATCAAAGTACGGACAGTAACCCGTAAAAGCCCAACAATCGTGAAATGTCCAATAAGTTTTAATATTATTTTTCTTTATAAATTTAAAAAGCAGTTCTAAATTGCAGGCATGGGAATGAATATTATGAATATGGATAATATCAGGATTTATCCCTTTTAATTTTTTTATCAGTTTTCTTGTAGCGAATGTACCCTCAAAACCGTAATTACCTAGCACACGCGAAATTAAGGCTTGAATTTTGGTATAAACAAGATTTGTATACTTAATTCCGTTTTTATAATCACTTTTACCCTCGGAATAAAAAATATAATTTTCCATTTTTTTCCCGTTTAGTAATTCGCTTATTGCCACCGCGATTTTACCTGTGCTGCCAACTCCGCAGGTTGCATTTATTTGAACTATTTTCATTCCTTAATACCCCTGATAAACTTTACTTCCAAAACGGAATATATGGGTAAATTTCCAAAATATCTGCATCCGTTTTAGCAAAATAAAAGAAATACATAAAAAAGAACCCTAAAAGAACCACATTGCCGATTTCAGATATCTCAAAATCATCACGGTTGCGGCGATTGTAAATTCTGCTTAAAAGAACAGGAACAAACGGTATAAAGTAATAATTCATTCTCATCGCAATAGTATTTACCGATGCAAAAACTTGTATAAATGTAACTAAAACTAATATATTTCTGAGCCCTAACGTATCAGCATCCATTTTGTCGTCATCAGCAATTAAAAAGGCATACGCGCAAAACATAATAAAGAGCAAAAGCATCGCAAATGCGCCTGTTTCCTGCGCTTCACCGTAGGTTTCCTGATACTTTTCGTTTAAAAACTTTACTAAAACATTAAAAATACGTGTACGTAACAAAAAAACCACTGCAAATAACGGCAATACAATGACAAGACTTTTTTGAGTGATTTTTATATGATAAACAGGATACAAAAACGCCAATAAAAATGCCGAATTATGAAATGAGGTGGCCAAAAGAACTATTAAAATAAAGGGAATTATTTTTTTATGTTTTACACAATAAAAGGCCGGAATGACTAAACCCATTGCTATTGCTTGGCGAATTCCGGAAAACATCATTGGAAAAACTGCCATATTTGCAAAAATAACCGCCGAAAGCATTGCATTTTCGCTTTCTTTATAATAAAAGAATGCTATCGGCAAAACCGTTATAACTGCCATTATGCTCAAAAAAATCTGCTCGTTATCCGTAAAAACGCTTATAATTTTATTTAAAACCACATAACCGATTTCAAGTTCAGTAACACGGGATAAGCCTCTCCAACTTGACTTTTTAATTATATTAAAAAATTCTAAATAACCGTCAATATCTACACCTATACTTTTATCCCTAAGTATTAGCATCAATAAATAAATTGCAAAAAAAGCAACCGTAATTATTCGTCCGTTATTAATTTTGGGTTTTATATCCGTTATTTCGGAATTACGGTACCCTACAAAAATCGCAATTATTGCAGGAACACCTAACAAAATATAATAAGCCGTCATTTCTTTTTATTATATCTCCACTTTGTAAATTAATTTATAATAAACCTTTTTAAGTATAATCCTTAACTTGCCATAGCCAAAAAATAAACCGATTCTTAAATGTTGTTTAAAACTTAAGATTTTTAATTCTCTATTTTTAGCAAGGCATTTTCTGGCAACAGAATAAACATTTCTCTTAGCAGAATCGCTTATGTACAAACCAAAAAGTTGTTGTTTATTTTCTTGAGAAAGAAAAATTCCCATAAGTTCATCAGATATAATCTGACAGTCGGAATAATATAAATCCTGTCTTGTTTGGGTAACCTGATTTGAATGAAGACGTGAAAAAACGTTATTTACTCCGTCTGCTACAATGCTGTAACCTTTACCGAAAATTCTGTACCACATTAAAAGGTCCTGACAAAAGCGCAAATCCTCATCAAACACACCGCATTCTTCGAATGCAGATTTTGAAATGAGCAATGCGCAACCGCTTAAAGCACCGTACCTTAACATTGCTGTCATAACCTCGTCAGGTTTAATTATTCTATCCTTATCAAAGGATATCGGCCATTTCTTTTTAAGTAGATTCGAATTTTCGTCAATAAACTCGGTTCCTGTATAAGCAATAAGTTTTTTATCGAACCCGTATTTTTCTAACAATTCAACAGAATTTTTAACCTTGTCTGGTTTATATTTATCATCATGCGAAAGCCATGAAAAATATTCGCCGCTCATCACTTCAATACCCTTGTTCAAAGCCGAAGAAACGCCGCCGTTTTCTTTGTTTACATATTTAATCTTATCGCCGTAGGAGAGTGCAATTTCTTCGGTCTTGCCGCCATCCGAAGAACCGTCATTCACTACAATTATTTCCTTTTCCTCATAGGTTTGCGCCAGAGCCGAATCTATACACTCGCGCAAAAAACTGCCACCGTTATAGACAGGTATTATTATTGATACTAACGGACGGTTCATATTTCTACCCCTTAAAAATATTGCTTATATTACTAAATAATTATTCATATTATTTTATCACATATATCATTTTTTGTCAATTAAAACAAGGTGGCAATTTAGCCCAAAAAAGCCTTTGTTTGCGATTTTAAATACTAAATATTATATAGCAAAATAAAAAGGTGTGTTCCTTACGGAACACACCCAAATTTTACCTTATAATCCTTCAATAATAGTTTTAATATCACGCTTATAAACTACCGAAATTTCACAATAAGGATAATATTCACCCATAGTAAATTTCATATTAGCACCTTTTGAATAAAATCCGCTTACAGTGCCGTCTGAACCTACCGCTGCACTTTGTCCCGA
>JAZQHI010000041.1:0-5705 GCA_045540535.1 Acutalibacteraceae bacterium
CACAATAACCGCATCGCGTCTACCGTTTACCGCTATATAGGAAGCCAAAGCGATAAGTCGGTTTCGGTTAATTTCTTCACCGCTATTATCAACGCAACCTGCCCTGTCAACATCAGTATCAAAGATAATGCCAAGGTCTGCGTGCGATTCTTTAACCGCTTCGCAGATACTGTTCATAGCGTCGGTATTTTCAGGGTTCGGTATATGGTTCGGGAACATACCGTCAGGATTTAAAAATCTGCTGCCCTCAATATCAGCACCGAGTGCCTTTAAAACATTTTCGGCATAAAAACCGCCTACTCCGTTACCTGCATCAACTACGATTTTATAATTTTTAAGCGGTAATTCGCTTTCGGTTTTACCCAAAGCCTCGCAAATCATACGGCGGAGCCTTGCGGCGTAAACCTTCATATAATCAACACAAATTCTAACGCCCTGACAGTTGCAGATAATCTCTTCCCCGTTATTTGCAAGGTCTACAATCTCCGATAACTCAGAACTTTCAATACCACCATCACGGGTAAAAAACTTTATACCATTACGGTCAAAAGGATGGTGGCTTGCAGTAATTTCAATAGCCGCATCGGTTCTGAGGTCAACCGTTGTCATAAACATAGCAGGGGTTGAGGATAGTCCGCAATCAAGCACAGTAATGCCCGCATTAATAAGTGCGTTCATAACGATTTTAGAAATTGATTCACCTGTAATACGTGAATCGTGACCTACAGCAATAACCAATTCCGCAGGGCTTTTTTTAAATTTATTTACATACCAAACCACAAAAGCCGCAGTTATATCATAAACCGCTTCTTCGGTAAGATTAACTTCCTTACCGCCTAAATCGCTTGCAATACCACGTATATCCGTTCCACTTTTTAAAATTTTGTAATCCATTTATTTCTCCTTTAAATTAAACCACGAAAAAAGTATTCGGCAGTAAAATATCCAATAGCAAGCAGTGCTATTGCCGCCGCCGTATAAACCATTGATTTTAAAAACAACTTTCTTTCTCTTTCGCCTTTTTTCATTAAAACCACCTCAATGGTAGTTTTGACCGAAAAAGCAATTAATAATCGGCTTGAGAATTAAAGTGATTTAATATATTTTACCCTTTCCTGCATTTCATCAGAAAACAGATAACTTCCTGCTACTAAAACGTTTGCACCAGCCTTAGCGGCTAAGGGAGCAGTTTCGGCATTTATTCCGCCGTCAACCTCTAAATCAACCGTTAAGCCTTGGCGCAAACACTCTGCCTTTAGTTTTTCGAGTTTAGGCAAAGCCGATGGCATAAAACTTTGTCCGCCAAAGCCTGGTTCTACCGACATTACAAGCACCATATCTGTAAGCGGTAAGAATTCAAAAATCTCCTCAGGCTCAGTGCAGGGTTTTATTGTAAGGCAGGATTTGCAACCCAAATCCCTTATCTGCTTTAAGGTTTCAGCA
Source organism: Acutalibacteraceae bacterium (assembly GCA_045540535.1). Lineage (GTDB taxonomy): Bacteria > Bacillota > Clostridia > Oscillospirales > Acutalibacteraceae > UBA737. Next base: position 1,444 of record JAZQHI010000041.1, read on the forward strand.
ACAGGACTACCCGCCTCGTAATGAAAACCTAAAATATCCGCAAATTCAGCAAATTCCTTTATATATCTATGCGGTCTGTCTATCATCAGATGTACGTCAAGCGGTACAGTAGAGTGTTTTTTAATTGACTTTATAACCGGCACACCAAAAGAAATATTCGGTACAAAAATACCGTCCATAACATCAAGATGAAGCATATCTACTCCTGCTTGTTCAAGGCGCACAATATCATCCGCCAAGGTCAAAAAATCAGCCGTTAAGACCGACGGTGAAACTTTAACCGACATTTTTACATTCTCCTTAAAATTTAATTTCTTTATTAATTTTAATCCATTAACAATGCTTTGTCAATTTAAAAAGCAAAAAACCGCCTAAAAAAGCGGTTTTTCGGAATTATTTTTTAAGTCCTGCATCTTCTATTACAGTTTCGGGTGGAGTTTCCAGAAGTTCGGGATTTTTTAAATACTTTTTCATTTTTCTAAATGCCATTGCAAAATAACTGCCCGAACAAATTCTTTCGTCCATAACTATTCCTAAAGGTATTGAACGTTCAAAAATAATTTCGCCGCCCTGCCTTTTAGGAACTTCTCTTAAATTACCCATTGTTATAAACAAACTTGTTGTTCCGAATTCATAACAATGATGATATATATGATTGGTTCTTATGGAAATAAGGTTTGAAATTACAAGACTGTTATGAAAAGGTGACATATTAATAATAAATTTAGGCAATAATCCATATCTGTCAAGCAATTTAAAAAATCTTACTCCCCAACGTACAAGACCTGGGAAACTCAAAAGGAATTTTATTATCTTTTCAGTGCCGTTTTTTTCAGGGGTTTCGCGGTTTGAAACAACATAATCTTCAATAGTTTTATGTACATCAAAAATAGTGTCGGTATTCTTAAAATACATTTTAGACATTGTGCCGTGGTCAGCCTGACCGCTCTTTAAAACCACCATAGCCACCGCATATTCATTTCGTGCATAAGCCTTACTGTTAACAACAAAGCGGTTAAGTTCGGGGAATTCCGCCGCAGTTCTAAGATAAGCCGCAACCAAAATTGACATATGACTAAGAGTTACGCCCTTTTTACGCTTGCGGTTCAGATAATCTTGCATAGGGTCATAAGGAATATCAATAGTAATCATATTCATAGCGTCGGTACGCTTATTCATTATGTGCGCCGCTACTGTATACATTGGGTCGGTATTTTTAAGTCTTTTTCCGTCCGCTCTCATATTAACTCCTCACTGTGTCATTCGACAACATTCAACATTATTGTTATTATTTTATCACATATCAGCCCAAAAAACAACTCTTTTTTGAACAAATTATGAACACATAAAATAATATTATCTCTTTTTTGTTTTTATACTTGAAAACCGATAAAAATATGGTACAATTATAATGTAAATTTTAGAATTCAATAATAAAGGAGTTTTTTAAATGCAAAAATCAGTATTGGTTGAAATTTCTGCACGTCACGTGCATGTTTCCCGTAAGGACCTTGACATTCTTTTTGGTGAGGGTTACGAACTCACTAACAAAAAAGACCTTTCACAACCCGGTCAATTCGCTTGTGAAGAAAAGGTTACCGTTGTAGGCGCTAAGGGCAGCCTTAAGGCTTCTATTCTTGGCCCTGTTCGCCCTGATACTCAGGTTGAACTTTCTCTTACAGATGCCCGCTCAATCGGCGTTACCGCTCCTATCAGAGAGTCTGGCGACATTAAGGGAACAGGTGCTTGCAAACTTATAGGACCTGCAGGCGAAGTTGAAATAAGCGAGGGTGTTATCGCTGCTAAACGTCATATACACATGACCGTTGCTGATGCTGAAAAATACGGCATTACCGATAAGCAGATTGTATCGGTTAAAATCCCCACCGCTGACAGAGCATTAGTTTTCGGCGATGTTGTAGCACGCGTTAGTGACAGTTATGCACTTGCTATGCACATTGATACTGACGAGGCAAACGCTGCTTGCGTTCCCGGCAGTTGCATCGGTGAAATAATTGACTAATAGTGTAGGACTTTATTTACATATTCCGTTTTGCCAGAAAAGGTGTAAATACTGTGATTTTTATTCTTCATTTGTGAGTGAAGATTTACTTGACAGTTATACCGAGGCACTTATAAAAGTAATACACCAATGGGGCGGCAATTTACACCGCCCCATTGATACTATTTATTTAGGTGGCGGAACACCGTCACTTCTGGCACATCGCTTGCCTACAGTTTTAAAGGAAATAAAAAGTTCGTTTAATGTTTTAAAAGACAGCGAAATAACCTTAGAACTGAACCCTGCTACCAACAGCGAAAAACTTTTGGAATATGCAAAATCAGCCGAAATCAACCGCTTATCCATAGGTGCTCAAAGCGGCGATAATACCGAACTTAAAATTTTGGGCAGAACCCACACCGCCGAAGATACTGTAAACACCGTAGAACTTGCGCGAAATTACGGTTTTAATAACATTTCGCTCGATATTATGTTGGGGCTTCCCTTTTCCGATAGTAAATCTTTAGATAAGAATTTAAAGTTTATAAATTCGCTATCTCCTGAGCATATTTCAGCATATATGCTTAAAATCGAAGAAAAAACCGCCTTTTTTAAGGAAAAGGACAATCTTTCCCTGCCTGATGACGACTCTTCTGCAGAACAGTATCTACAAATGAGTGAGTTTTTTGAAAAGGTCGGTTATAATCATTACGAAATTTCAAATTTTTCAAAAGAAACTTTTGAAAGCCGACATAACATTAAATATTGGCTGGGGGACGATTATCTGGGTATTGGCCCTTCAGCACATTCCTCTTTAGATGGGAAGCGTTTTTACTACAAGCCGGATTTAAAAGGTTTTATGAATGGAGTTCAACCTATTGCGGACGGCGAAAGCGGCGGCAAAGAAGAATTTATAATGTTAAGACTTCGCCTTAAAAGCGGAATTTCTTTTGAAGAATATGAAAAAACATTCGGTAAAACACTGAGCAAAGATTTTACCGACAAATGCCGCATTTTTGAAAAGGCGGGTTTTATCAATTACAATAAAAAAAGCATTTCTCTTACAAATACAGGAATGTTATTATCCAACAGCATTATTACCGAATTATTGGAGTGTAAAATATGAGAACTCTTAAAATACATCTTATACGCCACGGTGCTACCGACGCTAATGTTTTAGGACAGTATATCGGTTTAAAAACCGATATGCCACTCTCCCCTGAGGGACTTAACGAACTGCGTCTTTTAAAGGAAAATATGGATTACCCCGAAATAGAGCGCCTTTATTCAAGCCCTATGCTACGTTGCAAACAAACGGGCGCGGTACTTTTTCCCGACAAAGAAATAATCGGTGTTGAAAATCTTAAGGAGTATGACTTCGGTGCTTTCGAGGGCAAAACCGCGGCAGAACTTGAAGCCAATCCCGAGTTTTTAAAATGGACTTCAGGGCAAAGTGATTCTACACCCTACGGCGAAAGCAATATTGATTTCATTAAAAGACTTTGTACGGGACTAAATCAAATCGTATTGGATATGCTTGAAAAGGGCGTGGAAAATGCAGGCGTTATTATGCACGGCGGCGCTATTATGATGCTGCTCGGTGCTACCGCTGTTCCAAGGCACAAACCTGTAGAATGGACTGCCGACTGCGGCAGAGGTTATTCCCTGCTTATTACCCCATCACTCTACCACAAAAGCGGTATAGTTGAGGTTTATGATATAGTGTAAATATGAAAAGAATTATAGAAAACGAGCAATCAAATATTATTGGTAAGCGCATAAAACAAGCCAGAATTAATGCAAATTTAAGTCAGCAACAATTATCGAACAAGTTAGAACTAATGGCTGTATACGTATGCCGTGGCTCTATTTCCAGAATTGAAAATGGTGAAAGGGCAATAACAGATATAGAAATTGATGCTATTTCAAAGGTTTTAAAAGTATCTTTAAATTTTCTATTTGGAAGAGAGAATTAAATATGAATGTATCAACAGCAATTAAGAATAGAATTTTAAAATTATGCGGTGAGAGAAATATAACAATTAATAAGTTAGCCACTATATGCGCATTGCCACCATCTTCATTAAAAGCAATTTTGTACGGCAGAAGTCGAAATCCAAAAATTATCACAATAAAAATAATCTGTGATGGTTTAGGAATTACACTTGCAGATTTTTTTGATACTGATGAATTTAATAATCTCGAACCCGAAATCAAATAAATCAACTTTCTAATATCTATTGTTTCTGCACTTTAATAG
>JAZQHI010000042.1:0-15007 GCA_045540535.1 Acutalibacteraceae bacterium
ATATATTTTTTTACCTGTAAATAATAATAAAGTATTTACTTTAAAAAAATTTTGTCGTAAAATAGGAGTGTAGATTTTAAAATTAGGATGATTGGTTTGGCTAACGATAAAATTGTTATAAAAGGTGCTAATGAGCATAATCTTAAAAATATTGATGTTGAAATACCGCGTGATAAGTTGATTGTTTTTACGGGACTTTCGGGTAGCGGTAAATCTTCACTCGCTTTTGATACTATATACGCAGAGGGACAACGCCGATATGTTGAGTCCTTGTCTTCTTATGCAAGGCAGTTCTTAGGGCAGATGGAAAAGCCTAATGTTGATACTATTGAAGGTCTTTCGCCTGCAATTTCCATTGACCAGAAGACAACCTCAAAAAATCCGCGTTCAACGGTTGGTACTGTTACCGAAATATACGACTATTTGCGCCTGCTTTATGCAAGAGTAGGTATTCCACACTGTCCGATTTGTAATAAAGAGATAAGTCAGCAAACAACCGACCAAATTGTTGATACGGTAATGAAATTGGATGTTGGAACTAAATTTCAAATTTTGTCACCTGTAGTAAAGGGCAGAAAAGGTGAACACGTAAAAGAACTTGAATCTGCGCGTAAATCCGGTTATTCAAGGGTAAGGATTGACGGTAATATTTACGACCTTGCCGAAGAAATAAAACTAGAAAAAAACAAAAAACATTGGATTGAAGTTGTAGTTGACCGCCTTGTTATAAAAGAAGATATCATATCGCGTCTTACTGACAGTATTGAAACCGCAGTAGCGCTTTCGGGCGGACTTGTTGCGGTTGACGTTATCGGCGGAGAAGAAATGCAGTTTTCGCAAAGTTACGCTTGCGATGAGCACGGCATAAGTATTCCTGAACTTACCCCAACAATGTTTTCATTTAATAACCCTATGGGTGCTTGCCCTACCTGTACGGGTATAGGAATGTTTATGAAAATAGATAAGCGCCTTATTATTCACGATGAGGATAAATCTTTGGTAGAGGGTTGTATCAAAGCGGCAGGTTGGGGTGTGAACTCCTGGTTTCACCCTGATGCCAGCAGTATTGCCGAAATGTATTATAACGGTCTTGCCGAGCATTACGGTTTTGACGTTAATACCCCTTGGAAAGATTTATCAGAAGAAGTTAAGGATGTTGTGCTTTACGGTACAGGCGATACAAAAATTAAACTTGTTCGCAATACCGATTATGGCGGCGGTACTTATTATGCGGCTTTTGAAGGTGTTATTAACAACCTTGAAAGACGTTATAAGGAAACCAGCAGTGATTACGCTCGCGCCGAACTTGAAAGTTATATGACCGAAAGCGCTTGCCCCGACTGTAAGGGTGCCAGACTTAAACCCGAATACCTTGCTGTAACGGTTGGGGGTAAAAATATTAAAGAGTTTTGTGATATGTCGGTTGTGAAAGAACTTGAATTTATTGAAAGTTTGAGTTTTGGCAGCCGCGATACTATGATTGCAAAACCGATTTTAAAGGAAATTAAAGAAAGACTTATGTTTTTGCAAAGTGTGGGTCTTGAGTATCTTGATTTATCGCGTTCTTCGGGTACACTTTCGGGTGGCGAGAGTCAGCGCATAAGGCTTGCAACCCAGATTGGTTCTTCGCTTATGGGCGTTTTGTATATTCTTGACGAACCAAGTATCGGTCTTCATCAAAGGGATAACGAGCGACTGATTGCTACTCTTAAAAGATTAAGGGATTTAGGCAATACCGTTATAGTTGTGGAACACGATGAGGATACAATGCGCGCGGCAGATTATATAGTTGATATTGGTCCAGGTGCGGGTATTCACGGCGGCAATGTTATTTTTTCGGGCGGACTTGAAGAACTTAAAAATTGCAAAGAGTCGATTACTTCGGATTATCTTACAGGCAGAAAACAAATACCTGTTCCCGAAATTCGCCGAAAAGGTAACGGCGCATTTTTAACCGTTAAGGGTGCGGCAGAAAATAACCTTAAAAACATTAATGTTAAAATTCCGCTTGGTACTTTTTCTTGCGTTACAGGTGTTTCGGGAAGCGGCAAATCTTCCTTTGTTAACGATATATTGTGCAAAGTACTTGCTAATAAATTGAACAAGGCTAAAACAATACCCGGCAAATATAAATCTATTGAGGGTATAGAAAACCTTGATAAAATTATTAATATCGACCAATCGCCTATAGGCAGAACACCGCGTTCAAACCCTGCAACCTACACAGGCGTTTTCACCGATATCCGCGAACTTTTTGCATCTACTAAGGACGCTAAAATGCATGGTTATAATTCGGGCAGATTTTCGTTCAATGTTAAGGGTGGCAGATGTGAAGCCTGCCAAGGTGACGGTATTTTGAAGATAGAAATGCACTTTTTACCTGATATTTACGTACCTTGTGAAGTATGCGGCGGAAGCCGTTACAACCGCGAAACCTTAAGTGTTAAATATAAGGGCAAGAGCATTTATGATGTGCTTGAAATGACCGTAGAAGAGGGCTACTATTTCTTTGAAAGCATACCTAAAATTGCGCGTAAATTAAAAACTTTGTGTGATGTTGGCTTGGGTTACGTTAAAATAGGTCAACCCGCAACTACGTTGTCTGGCGGTGAAGCGCAACGTGTTAAATTAGCGGCTGAACTTTCAAAACGTAGTACGGGCAAAACAATTTATATACTTGACGAGCCCACAACGGGACTTCACACTGCCGATGTTCATAAACTTATTGAAGTTTTGCAACGCTTTGTTGATAACGGTAACACCGTGCTTGTAATAGAACACAATCTTGATGTTATAAAAACGGCAGATTACATTGTCGATTTAGGACCCGAGGGCGGTGACGGCGGCGGTACTGTTGTTGCAAGCGGTACACCCGAAAAGGTATGCGAATGTGAAAAATCGTACACGGGACAGTTTTTGAAGAAGTTGTTAACCAATTAATTTACACATTATTCACCAATCTAAAAACCTTTTGTAGTAATATATGTATTTAAGAGGTGAGGTAATGTTTGGCTATATCAGGGCAGAAAAAAAGGAACTTAAGGTAAAAGAGTTTGAGATGTACAAAGCAATTTACTGTTCGCTTTGTAAAGAACTTGGTAAATCTTACGGTTTTTTTGCCCGACTTACTTTAAGTTACGATTTTACATTTTTGGCATTGCTTAATATGTCTTTAAAGTCAGGTTGCCCCTCTTTTGAACGAAAGCGTTGTGCTTTTAATCCACTTAAAAAATGCAATTACTGTAAGGATGATAATGACCTTTTAATGCCCTCGGCAGCGGCAATGATAATGCTTTATTACAAGATTAAAGACAATATTGCGGATGAAAAGGGATTAAAAAAATTAGGTTATTACTTTATTTTACCGATTTTTAGCGGTGCACATAAAAAAGCCGCTAAAAATTATCCTTTGTTAGAAAAAGCAGTTTCGGATTATATTGCCGAGCAATCTTTACTCGAAAAGAACGGTTGCCGCGAACTTGACCGAATTGCCGACCCAACTGCAAAGGCGCTTTCACAAATTTTAATGTGTTGCAGTGATGATTTAACCGAAAAACGTATTTTAGAGCGTCTGGGTTATTGCTTGGGAAGATATATTTATATTCTTGATGCGGCTTGTGACCTTGAAGAAGATATTAAGAAAAAATCTTACAATGTTTTAAAATACGAAATTAAGGGAGAAAGTAAAGAATATATTAAAGAACGTATTGTTCCGCAGTTATATTTTTGTATTAACGAGGCTGGCAAGGCTTTTGAGTTGCTTGATATTAAGAAATATAAATCAATTTTAGGAAATATAATTTTTTTAGGACTGGAAGAAACTTTTAAAAAGGAGTTAAATATATGAAGGACCCATATTCCGTTTTAGGTGTTGATAAAAACGCAACCGATGAACAGATAAAAAATGCTTATCGCGAACTTGCGCGCAAATATCATCCTGATAATTATACGGATAACCCGCTTTCCGATTTGGCGGGGGAGAAAATGAAAGAAATTAACGAGGCGTACGATTCAATTATGAACAGGCGCCGCAGCGGTAAAAATACTTACGAGGCAAATTATAGCGGTAGCAGTTCGGCTACGGCTTTTCCCGAAGTGCGCCAACTTATAAACCAGAACCGTTTAGAACAAGCACAAGAGGTGCTTGACGGCGTGCCACCTGGAAACCGTAATGCAGAATGGTATTTCCTTAACGGAACGGTTCTTTACCGCAGAGGTTGGTTTGACCAAGCCTATACAAGTTTTGCAACCGCTTGCCGTATGGACCCAACTAACCCTGAATACCGTACCGCCCTTAACCGCGCGCAACGCCAATCGGGTACGCAGTATAATCCTTACCGTTCTTACGGAGGCGGTATGAATGAATGTGACTGTTGCACTAATCTTATTTGTGCCGACTGTTGTTGTGAATGTATGGGTGGAGATTTAATCCCTTGCTGTTAGGCTGAATTGGTGATTTTAATGAAAAATACTAAGAAAATTACGCTTAGCGCTATGATGGCGGCTTGTGCTACGGCTTTTATGTTGCTGTCTTATTTCCCGTATCTTACTTATGCAATACCTGCGATTTCGGGGCTTTTTATAATGGTAACAGTTATAGAAATTGATAAAAAGTGGGCTCTTTTTTCATATTTTACATCTGCTGTTCTGGTCTTTTTAATGGCAGAACCCGAAAGTATGCTAATGTACGTCTGCTTTTTCGGTTATTACCCTATAATCAAGGCTTTGATTGAAAAACTTAATAAAGCCATACCCGAATGGATTTTAAAAATGATTGTTTTTTACTTTGCAGTTTTCTTGGCTTATTATGTTTTCGCAGGTGTTTTAGGAATTAATTTAGAGGATATAAACCAATTGGGGAAATATTCGGTTTTAATTCTTTTAGGAATGGGTAGTGTGGTTTTTGTTTTATATGATATAGCAGTTTCTAAAATGTCCTATATGTATTTCGCGCGTTTTCACGCCCGAATATCACGTATTTTTAAATGATTTTTAATTAGTTTTTAAACGGTACACCGAAGTTTTGCTTTTGTGTACCGTTTTTTATAAAAAAGTATATAAAAACGTTGAAAAAAGCAAAATTTGGTGGTAAAATAAATTAAATATTTATATTGGGTTATTGTTTATTTTTTGAGATACGGTAGGTGAGAATATTGGGAATAAAAAAGTGGGAAGTTTTAAATTTTGATAAACAACTTGCAAAAGAATTAGCAGAGGAATGTGATATTGATCCTATTGTTGCGCTTATTGCTTCTGCAAGAGGATATACCGACCCTTATGAGTTAGAACAATTTTTATCCGATGAACCAATATTTTCGAATCCTTTGGAATTAGCCGATATCGAATTAGCGGCTCAGATTATTAATAATTCTATTGAACAGGGCGAAAAAATTGCAATTTACGGCGATTATGACTGTGACGGTGTTACCGCAACGGCACTTTTGTATAACTATTTAAAAAGTCGAAATGCAAATTGTTGTTATTATATACCCGACCGCTTTGAAGAAGGATACGGTATGAATGTTAATGCCGTTAAAAAACTTTTTAACGAGCATACTAAACTTATTGTAACGGTTGATAACGGCATTGTTTGTTTTGAAGAAATCGCCTTTGCCAAAGAACTTGGTATGAAAGTGGTAGTAACTGACCACCATTTACCTATTGATAGATTACCTGATGCCGATGCTGTAGTTGACCCTCACCGTAAAGACTGTTCTTCAACTTTTAAGGAAATTTGCGGCGCCGAGGTTGCATTTAAACTGATTTGTGTTTTGGAAAACAGAGAACCTGAGGAATTACTGCCTTATTTTGCCGATATACTGTCCCTTGCGGTTACAGCGGATATAATGCCGTTAATTGACGAAAACCGCAGTATCTTAAAGTATGGAATTGAAAAGATTAAAACTTCGGCACTTACGGGCATTTCTGCGCTTCTCAATGTTGCTGGTATTGAAATAGCATCGGTTAATGCTTCACGAATTGCTTTTGGTTTGTGCCCAAGAATAAATGCCGCAGGCAGAATGGGTAAAGCGGAGCGCGCGGTTGAATTGCTTAGTACCGATAATATGATGACGGCGCTTGGTATTGCTAACGAAATAGATGCTGAAAATTCAAAAAGGCAACAAATTGAAAAGAAAATTTTAGAAGAAGCAACCAGGATAATCGAAAATAAAAATTATATGTACGACCGCGTTATTATCGTTTCGGGCGAGGACTGGCACCACGGTGTAATTGGAATTGTGGCTGCAAGACTTACCGAAAGGTACGGCAGTCCTGTAATTCTATTATCTATTGACGGTGATACCGCATCAGGCAGTGGTAGAAGTATTGAGGGCTTTTCGCTTTACAATGCAATCGACTATTGCAGTGATTTAATGATTAAATTCGGCGGTCATGAACAAGCGGCGGGTATTACGCTTAAAACCGAAGATATACCCGAATTCAGAAGAAAAATTAATGAATACGCCAATACTTTGGATTATGTGCCGCCTGTTTTAAAACTTGATTGCAAATTAAATCCGTCTGCTTTATCGTTGGATTTAGCATTTGCTATCAGGCAGTTAGAACCTTTTGGTGCGGGGAATAAATTGCCGCTTTTTGGTGTGTTTGGAGTAACTCTTGAACGCATTACACCAATTTCTAACAACAAGCATTTAAGACTTTTGTTTTCAAAGGGTAATAATTCTTTTCAAGGTCTGCTTTTTGGCATTTCAACTGATGATTTTTGTTTTAAAATCGGTGACTGCCTTGATTTAGCGGTTAATGTTGAGGCAAATTATTATAAAGGCGATTATTCGGTTTCGGTTTTAATTAAGGCTGTCAGAATAAACGGTACGGATGATGAAAGTCTTTTTGAATCCGTAGCAGAGTATAATAATTATATGGCGAGTAAGGACTTTAATGTCCACAAAATTTTACCTACCCGTGAAGAAGTTGGGGTAGTGTATAAAAAAATATGCGAAGAACCTGTTTTAGAGGACAGAATAAAGTATATATTTATTAACAGTTTAGGCTATGCAAAAACTTGCGTTTCTTTAACTGTTTTGGAAGAATTAGGGCTTATTTTAAAGAATGAAAAGGGAATTTACAAGGCGGTTACGGGTTTAAAAACAAACCTTAATAATTCGCAAACCTTTAAAAATCTTATCGAAAGGAGCGGTAAAATTGACTGAACAACATATTAAAGATTTTAATGAACTTTATAATGCTATGAAAGATTTTGGCGGCAGTTATGACACTGAAATGATTAAACGCGCATTTGAATGTTGTGTTACCGCTCACGAGGGACAAAAACGTAAAACTAACGAAGATTATTATATTCATCCCTTTAATGTAGCAAAAATTATTATTTCTTTAGGTCTTGATACACAGTCTATCTGTGCCGCGCTGTTACATGATGTTGTTGAAGATACCGATGCTACTGTTGAAGATATCAAGTCACAGTTTGGCGATGAAGTTGCCCTTCTTGTTGACGGTGTTACCCGTATCGGTAAACTTAATTTTTCTACTAAAGAGCAGGAACAGGCTGAAAGCCTTAGAAAAATGCTTATTGCAATGGGTCAGGATATCAGGGTTATTATCATTAAACTTGCTGACCGACTTCACAATATGCGCACGATTGACGCGATGCCCCCTCAAAAACAGAGGGATAAATCGGTTGAAACTTTGGAAATTTATGCGCCTATCGCCCATAGATTAGGTATAAGACCCGTAAAAGAAGAACTTGAAGATTTAGCAATTAAGCACCTTGACCCCGTGGGGTACAGCGAAATTGAAAAATCGCTATCTGTTCACGCAAAAGAGCGTGAGCAGATACTCGAAGAAATTAAAAATAAAATAGCAGAACGTCTAAAAACTGAAATGCCTGGTATTGAAATGGCTTTCCAAGGACGTGTTAAGTCGATTCACGGTATTTACCGAAAAATGTATGTTCAGGATAAATCTTTTGACGAGATTTATGATGTTTATGCAATAAGAATTATAACCGACACGGTTGCTGACTGTTATAACATACTCGGTATAATGCACGATATGTTCAGACCTATTCCTAATCGGTTTAAGGATTATATATCTACTCCTAAGCCTAATATGTATCAGTCGCTTCATACTACAGTTATAAGCCGCGCAGGGATACCTTTTGAAATTCAGATAAGAACATTTGAAATGCATCATACTGCAGAATTCGGTATCGCAGCGCATTGGAAGTATAAAGAGGGCGTTTCTAAAAATGATAAACAACTTGAGGATCGCCTTGCTTGGATAAGGCAGATACTTGACAGTCAGTCAACTAATTCCGATGCTACCGAAATTGTCCGTAGCATTAAAGTTGACCTTTCTCAAGAGGATGTATTCGCGGTTACACCTAAGGGCGATGTTATAAATCTTCCTGTGGGTGCTACAGTTGTTGACTTTGCTTTTGCTATACATTCGGCAGTAGGTGTCAGAATGGTTGGTGCTAAGGTTGACGGTAGAATTGTACCCATTAACCATGAAATCAAAACCGGAGAGGTTATTGAAATTTTAACCACCAATCAGGCAGGACACGGTCCTGGACGAGATTGGATTAATATTGCTGTAACTACTCAGGCTAAGGCTAAAATCCGTTCTTGGTTTAAAAAGGAAAAGCGTGAAGAAAATATTGCCGCGGGCAAGTTGATGCTTGAAAAAGAGTTAAGGCGAAATGATATTGAAATTTCTGAAAAGGAAGCAACCGAGTATTTAGAAGAACTTGGCAAAAAATTACGCTTTGCGAACATTCAGGAATTTTTCGCCGCTATTGGTTACGGCGGAGTAAATCTCTCAAAAATTATTCCGCGTATAAAAGAAGATTTTAACAAAAGACAAACAGTACCTAAAGCGCCTAAAATTGTTCCTCTCAGCGAAAGCCGTGCGGCAAAATCTTCGGAAGGTGTTATTGTTGAGGGTATTGATAACTGTCTGATTAAACTTTCAAAATGTTGTGCGCCGCTCCCTGGGGACGATATTATCGGTTTTATAACCCGCGGTCACGGTGTATCAATTCACAAGCGTGACTGTAATAATGTTCCTACCGATATTGCTCATTCCGAAGAACCTGACCGTTGGATTAAGGCTTATTGGGACGGTACTAAGTCAGAAAGTTTTACTTCTACTATTCAGGCCCTTTTCATCAATCGCGACGGCATAGTTATTGATGTTATGAATGCAATTAACAATATGCGCGTACCTGTTCATAGTATAAATGCGCGTGAAATGCGTGACGGTAACTGTATGGTAACGGTTAGTGTAAGTGCAGAAAGTGTTGAACATTTAAGAAGTATTATTTTAAGGATTGAAAAAATTAACGGTGCTTTTAGCGTAGAAAGGATAAATAACTGATGAAAGCAGTAATTCAAAGGGTGTCTTCTGCCAGCGTTTCGGTGGACGGCGCTGTTGTTGGCGAATGCGGTAACGGCTTTATGGTACTTTTCGGCGCGGCTGAGGGTGATACCGAAGTCGATGTCGAGATTTTGGCAAAAAAGACCGCTAATCTCAGAATTTTTTGCGATGAAAACGATAAAATGAATTTATCTATCCTTGATATTCGCGGTGAGATTCTCGCAATTTCGCAATTTACATTATTGGCAGATGTAAAAAAAGGGAACAGACCATCTTTTATTAATGCTATGGAGCCGAATGAAGCCGAAAGACTTTATAAACTTTACTGTGAAAAACTGCGTGAACTCGGCGTTTCAAAAGTGGATGAAGGTATTTTCGGTGCTGATATGGCGGTGAGCCTTGTTAATGACGGACCCGTTACAATACTTTTCGATACAGAAATTTGGAGAAAAAATGGAAATTAAGGTTTTAACACTCGGTCACATTGCGGTTAACTGTTATCTTGTTTCAACTGAAAAATCGGCTATAGTAATTGACCCCGGATTCATTTCACCTGTTGCAGAGGAATTTTTAAATGAGAATTCCCACAAAGAAAGATTAATTCTTTTAACCCACGCTCATTTTGACCATATAGGCGGTGCTTTGGCGCTAAAGAATGCTACTGATACAAAAATTGCAATCGGTGAAAACGAAAACTTTGCTCTTAGTGATTCAAATGTTAATCTTTCAAACCGTTTTCACGCTAATTTAGAGCCTTTTTCGGCAGATATTTTACTTAGTGATAATGAGGAAATAAGCCTTGGTGACCTTAAAATTAAAACAATTTTCACCCCAGGGCACACTGTGGGCGGAGTTTCATATTTAATCGGCGATGTTCTTTTTTCGGGTGACACGCTTTTTAATTGTTCTATTGGAAGAACTGATTTCCCCGGCGGAAATTTTAATACTTTAATCCGTTCTATAACCGAAAAACTTTTCTTGCTTGACGGTGATACCACAGTACTTTCAGGTCACGGGGATGCCACTACCATCGCTTTTGAAAAGGCAAATAATCCTTTTTTGTAATTTGGTGTTTTTAATATGAATTTATGTTTTATTAATCATAATTTTAGATATGAACTTGAAAAACTTGTTCGAATTTTTTTGCCGTTTGAAAAAATCATATTTTTTGATTATCCCGTAATCAGTGATTGTGCGGCTGTAACTAAGTTGGATACAGGTAGTGCTAAAGCAACTTTGTTTTTAAACGGTAAGGTCTTTAAATCTGAATTGGATATTGATGCTGGCGAAACCGATTTGGAAAAAGAGCAGGAACTAAAACTTGCTCAATGTTTGTTTGCTGTTTTTACCGAGGCTTTCGGTTATACTTCAAGTTGGGGTATTTTAACAGGGGTAAGACCTGCTAAACTTTATTCAAGACTAGTTAAAAGTATGGGTAAAAGCGAAGCCGAGGATTATTTTAAGAATTCTTTAAAGGTAAGTGACAAAAAACTGTCCCTCTGCCGTGAAACTTTTTTAGGGGAAGAAAAAATCACTTCGTTATCAACTCCTGCTTCTTATAGCCTTTATATTTCTATTCCTTTTTGTCCTACGCGTTGCGCTTATTGTTCATTTGTTTCACATTCGGTTGATTCGGCTAAAAAGTTAATACCGCAGTATGTTGAAAAACTGTGTGAAGAACTTGTGATTACTGCAAAAATTGCAAAACATTTAAATTTAAAACTTGAAACCGTTTACATAGGCGGCGGTACACCAACCGCAGTAACTGCCGAAGATTTAGAAAAAATTTTAAATACAATTTCCCTTGAATTTCCGCTTGAAACTGTAAGGGAATTTACTGTTGAAGCGGGAAGACCCGACACTGTTACTGCAGAAAAATTAGCGGTTATTAAAAAATACGGTGCTACGAGAATCAGCATTAATCCACAAACTATGAATGACAGTGTGCTTGAAGTAATTGGCAGACGCCATACTTCGCATCAAACTGTTGAAGCGTTTAAACTGGCAAGGGAATTAGGCTTTAATAATATTAATATGGATTTAATTGCGGGTCTTCCGACAGATACAATAGACAGTTTTTGCGATACTGTAAATTCAATTACACAGTTAAACCCCGAAAGCGTTACGGTTCACTCGCTTTCTATGAAACGCTCGTCTTTTCTTAATACAAACGGAATATTACCCGAGGCGCAAATCGGCAAAACCGCCTCTTTAATGGTGGATTTTGCACACGACAAGTTGACAGAGCACGGCATTTTGCCATATTATATGTATAGGCAAAGTAAAACTGTTGGTAATCTTGAAAATGTAGGTTATGCTAAGTTGGGGTATGAATGTCTTTATAATGTTTATATTATGGATGAAACTCATTCTATTCTTGCTTGCGGCGCATCGGCTGTAACTAAACTACGCGAGCCAAACGGCAATTTTTTAGAAAGAATTTTTAATTTTAAATACCCTTATGAATATATTGACAGATTTGATGAATTAATTGAGAGAAAGAGGGCTATTGAAGAATTCTATGCTAAATACAGTTGGAGAAATTAACAACGCGGCGGCTAATCCCCAGAAACTTATTAAACTGGCAGAAGAGCAGTATATTAACGAAATTTATGCTACTGCGCAAAAAATAGCCGATAATGATGATATAAAAATAGTTTCTCTTGCAGGACCTTCGGGTTCGGGCAAAACTACTACAGCACATATTTTGTGCAAGCGGCTGGAAGAACTAGGCGAAAAAACGATTGTTGTATCGCTTGATGATTTTTATTTACCTTATGATAAACTGCCTGTTTTAGAAAACGGAAAAAAGGATATTGAATCGGTAGCCGCGCTTGATACCGAACTAATAAGAAAATGCTTTACCGAAATTATTGAAAACGGTAAAACAATGCTTCCAAGATATGATTTTCCAAATAAGCAAAGCATTAAAAATGACCGCCTTGCCGATATTGGAAAACGCGGAATTATTATTGCCGAGGGTTTGCATGCTCTTAATCCCGTTATAACGGATTTAGCACCAATGAAAAATATATTTAAAATGTATATAAGCGTTAACTGTTCTATTGAGGACAATTTTGGCGAACAGTTGCTTTCTAGCCGTCAGATACGTCTGGCACGCCGCACTTTAAGAGATAGGATTTTCAGAGGAACTTCTCTTAAAGAAACTCTGGCGCTTTGGAACGGAGTAATTGAGGGAGAACGCAAATATCTTTACTGTTTTAAAAATACAGCAGATGTGCTAATTAAAACTTTGCATATATATGAGCCTTGTATTTACAGAAATGAAATTTTAAAATTATGTAACGAACTTGAAAAGGGAACAGTTTGTTATGAATATTTTATGCGCACAGCAAAGGCACTTGAAAAGTTTAATTCTATTGATTCGTCTTTTGTGCCCCAGAATTCGCTGATACGCGAATTTATTGGAAAAGGTTTTTAAAAAAGAAAAAATTTTGGAGGATATGATTATGGATTTCTTAGAAAATGCAGTAACAAAAGCCAAGGAGGTTTTTGACGTTGCCTGCAAAAAGACAGGTGAGGTAGTTACAACCCAAAAGCAGAAAATCGATATTGCAACTATTGTTAATAAGCGCAATAAGGATTTTGAGGCATTAGGTAAACTTTATTTTAACAAAATTAAGGATTCTGAAATTGAGGATACCGATATTAAGGAACTAGTAGAAGCAATTAAGGAAAAATGCGATCTTATTAAGGAAATTAACGACGAAATCAGCGCTACAAAAAATATGAAAGTTTGTCCTAATTGCCAGACTTATGTAAAGGAAGATGCCGTATTTTGCAGTAAGTGCGGTGAAAAAATTATAAAGGAAGACTAATAATGCAAAATTTAAAAATAGGTATTGTTATTGCTGATGTCGACGAATACAAGCCTTTGGAAAATTTTATAAAAAGCGTGCACCATGAAAATTATAACTTTTTAGGTCGCGTAGGCCATAAATTTATTGTAAAAACCGAAAAAGGTTCGGCAGAGGTTGTATCACTTCTTTGCGGAATAGGTAAGGTTAATGCCGCCGCGGCTACAACTCATTTGGTTGATACTGGTTGCGAATATATTTTTAATTATGGATTATCGGGTGGAATCAGCGGTATTTCCAAAAATGAGTTATCGCTATGCTCACGCTTTTTAGAACACGATTTTGACCTTTCTGGTATCGGTTATAGCCTTTGTGAAAAGCCGCTTCAAAAATATATTTATGAAGCCGATGAAAATTTGCTTAAAATTGCCGCTAAAATTATTCCTAATGCAAAACTTGGCACTGCGGTAACGGGTGACCGTTTTATTTGTGACGCTAAAACTCGCGATTTATTTAAAAATCAGTTCGGTGCAATGTCTTGCGATATGGAAACTGCCGCAATTGCTTATGTTTGTAATTTTTCAGGCGTTCCTTTTTTGAGTTTGAGGCGCATTTCTGATGATGCCGGCGCAGATGCGGGGGATAGTTACAGAGAAATGAATGCATCGGATAATACCTTACTTTCTGATTATATTATCAGAATTATAGAATTGTTGTTTGCCTAGTTTTTTAAAAAGTGTATGTTTTTTTAATTAAAATTTAGGTTTTTTGTTTCAAAATCGTACCTTTTGAGTAAAAAAATAGTTAAAAATGAATATTTTTTCAAAAAAACAACTAAAATCTATTGATTTTTTTGAAAAAGTATGGTAAATTTAGATAGTACAGTATGTGCAAGGATTACTATAACTATAATGTTAAAAAATTTTATGGAGGTTTTTGTAATGAACAAGACAGAATTAGTTGCTGCTATTGCTGAAAAGGCTGGTATCGCAAAGAAAGATGCTGACAAGGCTCTTGCTGCTTTCGTTGATACTGTTGCTGCTGAACTTAAGAAAGGCGAAAAAATCCAACTCGTTGGTTTTGGTACATTCTCTGTTAAAGAGCGTGCAGCAAGAGAGGGCGTTAATCCTCACTCTGGCGCTAAGATTAAGATTGCTGCTTCTAAGAATCCTTCTTTCAAAGCAGGCAAGGCTCTTAAAGACGCTATAAAATAAGTTTTTTTGTAAGCCGTCCGTAAGGGCGGCTTATTTTTTAGGTGATTTATGCGATTAGATAAGTATTTAAAAGTAGCGCGTATTATTAAGCGCAGAACCGTTGCGAACGAGGCTTGCGATGCGGGTAGGGTATTTGTTAACGGTAAAGTACAAAGGGCATCGTACGATATTAAGGTTGGCGATGTTATCGAAATAACCTTCGGAACTAAAAATTTCAAAGCACAGGTTTTGTCAGTTGCAGAAACTGTAAAAAAAGAGGATGCCGACGGTCTTTATAAAATTGTTGAATAAGAAATGCACTCCAAAAATATATTTTACTGTAGTAATATTATATTTTTTGGAGTGTTTTATTTTGGAAGAAAACTTGCGCAGTAACAATAATATTATAATTGAAAACCGAAAAAAGTTTAATTTAAGCGGAATTAAAAATGTTATCTCTTTTGATGAAGAAACAATTGAACTTGACTGTGTTTTAGGAACATTGGTTATTAAGGGAATAGGTCTTCATATACAAAGTTTTGAAGCCGAAACAGGCGATCTCGCGGGAGAGGGAAGAGTTAACGCTGTTGTTTATACTGCCGAAGAAAAAAACGGCAACCTTTTTTCAAGGATATTTAA
>JAZQHI010000043.1:0-16894 GCA_045540535.1 Acutalibacteraceae bacterium
TGTCCGAATTTTGCGTATTCAACTGTACCTGTATTATGAACAACCCAATTGCCTTCGAGTTTTTCGAATTCCGGTCTCTTAAAGTAATCATCCTCTACCTTAACAAGTTCCACATCTCCTTGTATGGTTTTAGTTACACCGTAATCCGAAACAGGCAGATTGTTATATCCGTTTGAAGTCCAACCGTACAGTCCTAATGCAAAATCTGCATTCACAAACAGATTTTCCTTTGATCTATCTTGTTTATCATATAGTAGGAAATCTCCAAAATATGTATCAGCACCCTTCATGCCACAAGTGATACCTATTTGCATTTTTACCTTACCATTTGCCTGAACAAGTGCTTTTTCAGGTACTTTGAATTCATAATATACCCTGTAATATGTCTCATCCTGTGTTTCGGAAATGAAATCGGTATAATTTTGATAAGTTTTACCGTCATAATAACGCATATATGGCATACTACCCTTTTGATCCTTATATTTATAAGAAACTGCATAGATATAAGTTTTTGCAGGGTCAAGTTCCACTATCTGTCCGAATTTTGCGTATTCAACTGTACCTGTATTATGAACAACCCAATTGCCTTCGAGTTTTTCGAATTCCGGTCTCTTAAAGTAATCATCCTCTACCTTAACAAGTTCCACATCTCCCTGTTTTGTGGTAAGAACACCATAATCGGAAATAGGAAGATTGTTATATCCGTTTGAAGTCCAACCGTAAAGTCCTAGTGCAAAATCGGCATTCACAAACAAGTTTTCTTTGCTCTTATCAGATTTATCGTGCAAGAGGAAATCTCCAAAATAGGCGTTCGCTCCACCCATACCGCAGGTAATACCTATTTGCATTTTCACTTTGCCGTTTGCCTGAACAACTGCTTCGGCAGGAACATTAAACTCATAATATACTTTGTAATATTCGTCATCCTGCATTTCAGAGATAAATGCATTAAAATTCTGATAAGTAGTTCCGTCATAATAACGCATATATGGCATACTACCCTTTTGGTCTATATATTTATATGAAACTGAATAAATATAAGTTTTTTCAGGGTCAAGTTCAACTATCTGACCAAATTTTGCATATTCAACCACACCGGTATTATGAATAATCCAATTGCCTTCAAGTTTTTCAGTAACTGGACGCTTAAAGTAGTCATCCTCGACCTTAACCAGTTCAACATCGCCCTGTTTTGTGGTAAGAACACCATAATCGGAAATGGGAAGATTGTTATATCCGTTTGAAGTCCAACCGTACAATCCTAATGCAAAATCCGCATTTACAAAAAGGTTTGTTTGAGTCTGATCGTCCTTTTCATACAAAAGGAAATCGCCGAAGTAGGAATCTGCACCACCCATACCGCAGGTAATACCAATTTGCATTCTTACCTTGCCGTTTCCAAGTACAGCAGGCACATTTGGTGCTTTAAATTCGTAACACACTCTATATTCTTCCGTATCCTGTGTTTCGGAAATGTAGTTGTCATAATTTTGATAGGTTGTTCCGTCATAATAGCGCATATATGGCATACTGCCCTTTTGGTCTATATATTTATATGAAACTGAATAAATATAAGTTTTTTCAGGATCAAGTTCAACTATCTGTCCGAATTTTGCATATTCAACCTTACCAGTATTATGAATCACCCAATTACCTTCAAGTTTTTCAGTGACAGGACGCTTAAAGTAGTCATCCTCGACCTTAACCAGTTCAACATCGCCCTGCAAAGTTTTCATGACTCCGTAATCCGAAACAGGAAGATTGTTATATCCGTTTGAAGTCCAACCGTACAATCCTAATGCAAAATCCGCATTTACAAAAAGGTTTGTTTGAGTCTGATCTTCCTTTTCATACAAAAGGAAATCGCCGAAGTAGGAATCTGCCCCGCTCATACCGCAGGTGATACCTATCTGCATTTTTACTTTTCCATTTGCCTGAACTTCTGCCTCAGCAGGAGCCTTAAATTCATATAATGTCCTGTAGTACTCTTCATTCTGACCCTCTGAAATATAAGAGTCAAAGTTCTTATAATCAGCGCCGTTATAATAACGCATATATGGCATACTGCCTTTTTGGTCTATATATTTATACGAAACAGAATAAATATAAGTTTTTTCTGGGTCTAACTCAACTATCTGACCAAATTTTGCGTATTCAACCGTACCTGTGTTATGGACCACCCAGTTGCCTTCAAGTTTTTCCACAGTCGGACGCTTAAAGAAATCATCCGAAACAACTATTAAATCGGCCCCGGTTAAATTATATTTATTATCTGTTGTTACAGGATTTGCATCCTCACTCCAACCCTTGAAGCCTAATCTAAAGTCTGCATTAGTTAACAAATTTGTTTTATTTGCATCGTCCTTCTCATACAGAACGAAATCGCCGAAATATGCATCAGCACCGATATTTCCGGTTGTATATCCAATTTTCACCTTCACGGTTGAATCGGCTTCTACTTTAGCATCTTCAGGAAGTTTAAATTCATAATAACTTCTGAAATATTCCTCATCGATCTCTTTTTTTAATGAAACTGAATCTGGATCATAATTCGCCAAAATGGCGGAACCGTTATTATACTGAATAAAAGGTTTACAGGATTTCTGATCTATATATTTATAAGAAACACCGTAAACATATGTCTTGGTAGGATCAAGATAAACTATGTTTCCTATTTTCCCGTAATCCTTTTGACCATTGTTATGAATAACTATTTTTCCATCTGGAAGTTCTGTTCTCACAAAAAAGTTTTCATCTGTAAATTCAACCAACTGTGCGCAGCCGTCCTGAGTGGAGAGTATTGTTTCATCTTCAATAGGTCCAAAGTTTTCCTGGCAGGAAGCCGTCCAATATTTAAGTCCCGATTTAAAATCATAATTCTTAATGATATTGGTTTTGTTTACATCGTTGCTAAGATACAACTCGAAATTTCTGTAATATACCTCTGCGCCTGATTCGCCTGAATTATAACCTACAAGCAGGGTGACTTTTCCACTCTCATTGCTTATATCATCAACAAAAGGTTTAAACTTATATGTAATTCTTGATTCAGCCAGATCTTCATAAACAAGATTATAATTTTCAAAAAGTTTATATTCGCCGTTTGAATCTTTATACCAGATAGTAGGCTTTGAACCCTTTTGGTTAACATTCTTATAGTTAACCGTGTAAGTATATTCCTGTTCAGAATCAAGTTCTACTACCTGACCGAATTTCTCATTTGCTGAAACACCGGCATCTTTAACCATATAATCCTTTGGAGGTTCAACCGGAGTGAGAAAATCTTTGTTTTTGAAAAGTTCTTTATACTCCTCTTCTGAAACCGATTTGAGAGAAGCGTAACCCTTAGCGGTTGTTCCTGTACTCTCCCTCAACTGAGTATAATTCATATAAGAACCGGCTTCATCATACCAACCGTAAAGTCCCATTTTGAAATCAGGATTTAAAAGAAGGTTGGTTTTTTGCGGATCATCTGCAGCATAGAGAGAAAAATGCGAAAACATACCGGCCGTTGTGGTACTCGCATCACATCTGAAGCCAACAATAACGCGTGTTTTATTACCTATTGCGGTTTCAACCTTTTTATCCGAGCATTTAGATAAATCGAATTCATCATAAAACACCGTAAAATACTCGTTATAATCCACACCGGCACTTTCCGCTACTTCGCTTGTTCGGTTGCTCTTCAAGGAACCACGGCCTGTTAAAACCCTTGTATATGAACTGTTATTATTAAAATACTCTATCCACAAAGGGTTAACATCTTCACCGTTACGTAATCCGTTATCCTTAGCATGTGCCGACAAAACATACTTCTTTGTAGGGTCAAGCATTACAAGTTGACCAAAGGTTTTTGAACCTGTTGTTCCCTCTTCGACATAGTATTTACCTGTTACATTATCAGTAGAAGTATATTCAAAACTCTCAACCGATACATCGGTCTCGCTTACCATAGAGGTTCTCGCACCCGAGATACCTGCACTTCCGGGAACCTGCAAACTTGCTTCACTATCAATAAATGTGTTATGGCAAACCACAGCATCCTGAACAGAACCTACATTTGTGTACAGTGAAACCGAAATCAATGTTGGGTTAGTTCCCTGAACTACCATTTCCATACGGTATTCCTGTCCTTCTACTATAGGTGTTCCATAGCCTATATTACCTATTGTAGAACCAGTAGTTCCCATTCTTTTGGCCAAATCAAGGGTCAAATTACCGTTATGGTTACAGTTAAACATCAGATAATATCCGTAAACGCTCTGGGAATTACCTTTATATGTTTGGTTAACTCTGGTCCAAAGACAAGGTTTCAAGCCTTTTTTAGCCTTAAATACAACCTCAGCCCTCTGTTCTGTATACTTTGCATCTGGAATAAACCTCATTCCATGTAAAAAACTACCGCTGGCATTAGTATTATTAAAGGTCATTTTCCCGTCTGAAATAGAGGCGGTAAGATTGCTGTAAGATGGGTTATCCACCGCAGACCATCGCCAATTTTCCATTGTTTGTGTATCACTAAAATCATCAGAATAAATCACGTGACTATCTGTAGCAGTAATGGTTGTTTCTTCAGCAAAAACCATTCCGTTGAAAACAGACAAAACTATCAGCAAAGATAGTAAAACAGCAGTATAGCGATTTATTAGGTTATTCTTTTCTGCCATTTTCCAAAATTCCATACTTTCACTCCTTTTATTCCCATCGTTTAACGCAGAAACGATTGTATAATAACAAAACCGCACCGATAACCGCTAGTACTATAAAAAAATACAACCATAGCATTGCAGAAGAGCGGTCATAAATCTGTCTATCCTGCATAAGTGTATATGCCGTTTTCATTATTGGATTATCTACAGCGGTAAATAATTCAATCATTGTGTAAATAATCACAAGACTCAATACATCTTTAAGCATAGGAACTGTTATAAACCAGAATTCTTCCCATTTGTTAGCGCCTTCAATTTTTGAAACTTCATATAGTGAAGGAGATATACTTTGTAATCCTGCAAGGAAAAGTATTGTCTGCACACCGCAGTTCCATATAAGACCAAACACATTACCCAAAAGATTGGAAAGCATATTCGTTATCTGAACCGGAAGATTCAAATTCATGAGCATACTTTCAAAATCTATCAGGTTGCCGCTTGTTGTAACACCATCTGATGAGGACATTGTAAAAAGGGGTGCGTTAACATATGTACTCTGCATATGAACAATTACAACAGAGGAAACTATTATAACTGGCATAAAGAAGATTCCTCTGAAAAAAGTTCTGCCTTTAAAGTTTTGATTCAAAACAACCGCCAATATAAGGCTTAACGCTATAATTATAGGTAAAGAATAGAAAATAGAGCCTAAAGAATCTCTTAAATTATTCAGATAATTCGGGTCTTTTTTCAAAATTGCAATAAAATGCTCTAAACCGATAAAATCAGTTTCTACGCCGTTGTTACCGATTGAAACATCTGAAAAAGCATAAAACACAGAACTTAGCAAAGGAACAATAAAGAACATTATGAGCCCTATTCCCCAATGGGCAACAAAGGTATATCCGTAGCGTTGGCGTACCGCTTCAAGACTACTTTTTCTCTTTTTCAAGCAAAACCCTCCTTATCCTATGATTTTAATTTCGTATGCTTCAAACACACCTGTATCAGTTTCTGTTTTAGAATTATTATGATTGGCAAAAATTGCAATTCCGTTATCAAACACGGTTTCGCTTATTCCGTTTTCCGAAATACTATATTTTAAAATTTCACAACCGGATATTTTTTCATATAATTCCGAATAATCTGAAATTAATTTAATTATAGTATTTTTTGTATTATCGTATTTTGTTCCGTAAAGTTGTTCTGTTTTGGTATCTGCAAAAATAACATCATAATTTTCAGCCACTGTAAAACCAAAACGTACTCCTGAAGAAACCGCATCAACAACTGCTTTTTCAGGATTATCGGATAAATTAATCGCATCTGAATACATTGGTTTTATTCCGCAGAATACCATTTGATAAAATGGTATTGATGCGTCGAATGAAAAATATCCGCCATTGTCCTGAGGAACATTTAAAAGAGTATCCGCACAAACTGCAGCATATTCGTTCGCATCCGAAACATACACGCTGATATTTTTCTTCTTAAGTTTAGTAATATTTTCAATAACCTGCGACGCCATATTTCCTTTTATGCTGAATTTTTCTTCATCATAATCCGAATATGCCATACTGCCAAGAGTCGAAAGACCTACAGCAGTTAATGCTTTCTCATCGGCAAATCCGATTAATCTATCTACCGCATTATCAATCTCCGCTCTTCTCAAAAGACGGTATTCTTCTTTATTATAAGAACGCAGTGGTATATTAACGCCATAACGCTTTACTGTTCGCAAAGTAGCACTTTTAGCGGAATCAAACATATAGGAAAAGCCACCTGAAGAGCCACTGAACCTTACAATATCGAAATCAAATGCCAATTCTGTTTTGTTTTCTTCGCAACTTGCAAAAAGACTTTCAAGATCCTTCTTATTCCCGTAATTCTTAGGAAAATCAAAACCACCGCCAATTTTTCCAATATCGATTCCTTTTGAAGTAAATCCGCTCATCAATACTGTTGCGTTTTTACCGGTTTTTTGATTTAATTCTTTAATTATATTTTCTGTTTCGTTAAATGTTGTTAAAGTATACAGTTCTTTATGAGGTATGCCGAACGAGGCCGACTTGTACATAACACCACCCAAAACATTCAGTGAATATATTGGCATATTTGTTTTTGATGTGTTATCAGTATTTGCACCAAACAAGTAATCCTTATACTTCGCGACCATTCCGTTATAATCGGCTTGGTCATTGCTCAAAGGATAGAATTCAACACTGAATTCGGTATTTATTTTGTTATCAGAAATTCTATTTAAATCCCTGTATCCCCACAACCACTGGTCTGTTTCAACAACATCGTATCCTCTCAGATAGAAAATTGGATAAACAGTAGAATATCCTGTTCTTCGGTTTCCTGCCTCAGCATAGATTTCTGCATATTCTGCGCCCTGTGAGATAACTGCAAACAAAGCATTCTTATTTTCTTTTACACCATATACGGGTAAATGAATTTTTGTTTCGTCAACTATTTTTTCAGGCAAAAGTCTTGACTCATCTGTGCCATAAACCTCAGCAGAATATTTACGGGTTCCTTCAACCCTTTCATCAGCATACATAAGTGCACCGCTGCCTGAAGGAACAAAAAGGTATGAATCAGGTATAGTATTTTTTGCCGAGCAAAGAAATGGTGCCAGAGCAATCGACATCAAAACCTGATCCCCATTTTCTACAATTTCAGACGAATCGACGGAAATTTTCATACTTTCTTCTAAAAGTTCATATTTAACAGGAATAGAAATTAAATAATTATCAAAATAGTAGGTAACTTCTATTCCGTTTTTAATTTTCACAACCGATACTTTATCTTTTTTCACCGATTCCGCATGACCGCTTATTGTATCCCACTGAGCCTTTGCTGCATTTGCGACCGTGATATTAAGTGGAGAGTTAACATTATCACTTGTTCCGCCCTCTTCAAAATACTCGTACGGAACAGTAGACCACCTTTCTCCGCTTTTTTTATCATAAAGGCAAACAAATTTGCCTTTGGAATCCCACGAAAGTTCTAAATTATTATTATCGGCTACAATCTCCGAATTAAGGTTATTAATAGTTGCTTTTAAATCATAAACTTTGACTGCTTCCTCTGATGAGCATCCAACCAATAAAGCCAGTACAAGGAAAACAGAAATCACAGCACTTATTGTTTTTTTCAAAATCTGATTTCCTCCTGACTATCGGTAAATTGCTTCAACAAAGATAGAGTAAATAAATTCCCCAAGTTGCTGAATAAGAATAACAATCATAAATATAACAAAGATAACTAAAAGCATTCCTAAAATGGTAACAATTGTGGTTCCAATAAGTTTTCCAAGAGAATAATCGTGTATCGTAGTGAATGCAACACAAATCAAATATGCTGTATACAAGAGTATCACGACATATAATCCATCCAGAAAACCTTTGCCTGAAAGGGGCATAACATAGGAAAGCACCGTTCTTAAAACATTATAAAAAATAATGGGTATCAAACAATAATTAGTGCAAATAAACACTTCTTTAAATGTACCCTTACCGGAAAACAATGAACATATAAGCCAATTTGAAATTGACCACAGTGCTATAAGACCTAAAGTTTGTGCTACTGTGAAAAGGGTATTGTAATTACCTGCCGATATATCGGTAAATAAGAAACTTGAACCAACTGTTCTCAAAGTGGTAGTTAAATAGAACAAAACCGAAATTATGCAAGCCGCCGTTACAGAACCCAAATTCTTTTGCTTAATATTATTAAAGGTTGCAAACGGATGCATAACCGTTGACATAAGATTTACCATTTGAGGATTCTTTATAAGTACAATCTGCTTTTTCGATTTGTAAATTACTGCCGCAATAATTCCGACCAAGAAGAGCAGCAACAATGGGAACATCCACATAAAATTATCTGCAATTCTTTGTTTTAATCTGGCCTGAAATGCCAAATCATACATATTGTAATCAAGACCTGCTTCTGCATAATAGAGAGTTTTATCAATATCGCCTTTTTTATAACTTGATATTGCGAGACCTTTATAAGCAAGTTGATTATTACTATCTAAAGCGAGAACTTCTTTCCAATACTCTTCGGCCTCTTCATAATCTCCGGCTATATACATCGACTGGGCCTTTTTTAACAAAGCGCCGTATTTTGTTTCTTCAAAAACCGTAATAGCCTCGGTTTCTGAATCAGTTACCAAAAGTTTCTTTCCGATTAAAGTCATAGCAGTTGCACTGGAAAAATTTCCTAACCGCTCTCCTGCTCCAACGCCGCCACCGAAAGCATTTATCAGATTACACTGTGAATCATATACATATATAAGTCCGTATGTATTATCAAGAGCATAAATAAAATTATCTGAATCAACATCAATGGAAACTATATTCTGCATACGTACGGCATTATTTCGCTTAATAACGCTACTTTCAAGAAAATTAACACCTGATGATTTGCTGAAACTTCCATCAGCGTTGCTTTTATAGAGTATGTTTGAACCGCCAGGACTCATTTTATTTATCTGTCCCATATTGCTACCCGAAGTAGCGCCTGTGCAAGTGAGCATATATCCGCCATTATCGAAACAAAAATCTACAAATGCATAAGGAAGTGTTTTCTGTGATGCCGATTTCTTTTCATCATTTCCTGTCATCAAATCCCAGATATAAGACAAAGTATCCAATGCAGTTGCCTGAACATTATTTGCGCCGTAAAATCCACCAAATGTACCATCAGGCAGATAAACCAATGCACCATAATAACATCCCATACTAAGAACATAGGTATAACCGTCACTATCAATTGTTAATCTTGTTGGTTGATAAACAAAATCTTCGGGAATAATTTCAGAATCAGGAAGATTCATTACTGTACTTAATGCACCGCTTAAATCGGTTATAAGTATTCTTGCATTCTGAGTATCGCACAAATATATTTTTTCATCTTTAACATATATTCCCTGTGCTTTCTCAAATTTTATAACCTCGCCCTTTTCATCTGTAACATTTATTTTTCTGTTAAATGTTAAATCATTGTTTAAAACAATGATCTGCGAATTCCCTGAACATAAAACGTATACCAAACCATTTTCATCACAAAATATATCGCTCATTTCAGAAAATTCTTCTTCCAACCCATAGTCAGAAGCCATTATAAATTTAACAGCAGTATAACATTCTCTTGCAAGAACATTCTCGTTTGTACCGTCAGCCTGTTGGTTGCGGGAAAAACTGTCAAAGTTTTTTGCCGATACATTTATCCCCGCTAAACAAACGGAAAATATTAACATTAAACAAAAGCACCATTTTAAAGTTCTTTTCACAATGCTCTCCCTTTTTTCTGTAATAATCTTTATTCCTTAATACCTGAACTACTCATTGTTTCCATTACGTTACCCTGAGAAATGATAAACACTATAATTGGCGGTATCATTAAAAGTACAGTAACCGCCATTGAACTACCTGTTCTTGCTATACCGCCTGCAGTAATAGAACTTACTGCCTGCGGCAGCGTTTTAAGTTCTTCACTGAAAATTGTTCCTACCGGAACAATAGACCACAAGTCACGGAAAGAAAACAAAAACAAAGTCATCCATGCAGGCTTTACCATTGGCATAACTATCTTGCAGTAAATTTTAAAAACTCCTGCTCCGTCAATGCGAGCGGCTTCTAATAACGCTTCTGGTATACCGACATCCATAAACTGTTTCATAAGGAAGCAGCCCATTGCAGATGGAATCGCAGGTAAAATATAAACCAGATAAGTATCAATTATACCAAGTTTACTGAATATCAGGTATTGGGGCACACTTAAAGTATACGCACTGTAAAGCATCATAGATTGAACTAAAATAAACAAAACTTTTTTATATTTGAGTTTCGATTTTGAGAACATAAAAGCAGCCAATGATGCAGCAATTATATGTAAAAAAGTTGATGTCAAAGCAACAAATAAACTATTGAATATATACCTTGCCATAGGCACACGCAGTTTATTAAGTAATGATGGCAAGGCTAAATAGTTTGCCAAAGTAGGCCTTCTCACAAAAAATTGCGGTGGGAATATTAACAATTCATCCAAAGGCTTAAACGAGGTTATCACACAATATATAAGCGGTAACACCGAAAAAGCACCGGCTAATATCAGTATTGTAAAGTACATCGCCGAGCCAAACTTACTTCTGGTGTACTTGCGGTATTGTGAAACTTGTTTTGCCAATTAATTCGCCTCCTAAAAGGTGTTTGAAAATTATTTGCCTATTAGTTTTAATAAATAACCGACAACATATCTGAAAAACAAAATCATTGCAAACAAAACTACAGATAATGTAGATGCATAGCCCATCTCGTAACGTGTAGTTCCTACATCAGATATAAAAGATATTATCGTATCAACCGAGTTATTAACGCTTGGGTATCCTGCAAGTTGAGTTACAATCGGACCTATTGAAAATACCGACTGTATCTGCATAACGGCACTGAAAAGAAGTATGTTCTTCATAGAAGGTAGTGTTATATACCATAATTCATGCCAACGCCCTCTTATTCCGTCAATCGCACCTGCTTCGTACAGTTCTGTATTAACATTCTGTAACCCTGCAAGGTTAGAAAGAAATGATACACCCATGCTCATCCATAACTGGATAATCATTATAATCGCCATATTATAATTCACATCTTTAAACCACTGAATAGGCTCTGTTATAAGACCAAAACTTATAAGAAAATTGTTTATATATCCCAGGCTATCACCCGAAAACATTATCTGCCATATAAAATAAGCATTACCTACAAGTGCCGGTGCATAGAACAAAAAAGCCAACGTGCTTCTTACTGCAGGATGAAATTCATTTATCATCCATGCAAGTAAAAAAGCAAGACAGAAACTCAAAGGTCCTGTAACAACAGAGAATTTCAAAGTATTACCCAACACTTTAAGAAAAACGCTGTCACTTGTGAAAAGACGCAAATAATTATTAAATCCACTAAAAATCGGAGTAGAAACCATATCGTAATCAAAAAGACTTAAAACAATTGATGACAAAATCGGTAAAACCGTAAAAACAAAGAATAACAGTAAAAACGGAATCGAAAGAATTAAATACATTGCATTCTCACTGATATGTATTCTGTTTTTGCTATTTAATCTACCCTTTCGTGCTGTGCTAATTGCCTCTGCTTTCATACTGGTTCCACTTCCTTTCTATTTCATCATCAACTTCAGCGCTTCTTTCTAAAAGCACATCTTTCGGATTCAGGTTTTCATTTACCACGCTCCAAAAACTCAAATCAACCGAACGTGATACATAATAACTTCCCGGAACCTCAGGAACTTCCTTAACCTGCTCCCAAGCAGATAGTATTTCACTCTTCATTTTTGAGTCCCAAGACATTTTGTTAAAGGCTTCCACATTGGAAACAGCAACCCTTCCAGTAGGTCCTAAAACGGCTTCAACATTCTGAGTATACGAATACTGTGTTTCAGCACTTGTCCACCACTTTAAAAATTCCCATGCCTGTTGGGGCGAGTCGGTAGATTTTAAAATAGCGCATCCGGTACCACCGCCGGTAGAAATATTTGAAATCGTTCCATCTTCATTTTTTATACCCGGAATAGGTGCCACTCCCCACAAACCATCAATTTCAGGTGCGGCTGCTTTAAGGGTTGTATATGTAGTATAAGGTTCTATTCCCATAGGGCAGGTACCCGTTCTGAATCTATTATAAAAACTCAAGGTTATAGGTGTTTTTAGTTTTGTATAGAAATCCGTCCAATATTCAAAGGTTTTTATAACTTCTGAAGAAGATAACAGCGTGCTTCTATGGTCTGGCGAATATAAAGACAATCCCCTCTGTAAAAGCATACTTGGAAAAAGGTTAAGACTACCTATTCCTGCATCAATCTGATTAGTGGCAGTAATTTGGGTATAATGTAACCATGACTGTAAATTGTTTCGTGAAAACACTTTAGATACCGTGATAAACTCATCCCATGTTTTTGGAACACTGAATCCAAATGTTTCAAAAATATCCTTGCGGTAAAACAGCAGATAAAAATTCTGTGTATCAGGCAAAGCATACAATCCGCCGTTATATCTGTAAGGTATATCGGCACCCTCCTGAAAACGACCGAGCACCTCATCCAAATCATCAAATTGTTTTAAATCAAGCAAAACTCCTCGGATTGCCAGATTTATAGGCTCACTTCTTGAATGCTGCAAGAAACAGTCCGGTGCATTTCCCGAAAGCACCGCTTGAACCATTGTAGCGTTTACAACCTTGATTTCAACATTAGTTTTATATTTGGGCGTAAAAGAAGATTGCACCAATGAATTAAGAACCTGTGCCTGATCTCTACCCCAATTCACCCAAATTGAAATAGTTTCATTTTCATCATTAATATCAGATATATTGTTATAATCTGCAGTAAAAGATTGCAGAAACTTAACTGTTGAAAATAAGAATTGTTTAAAAAATCCTGCAGTATTGTACTCCGGCTCTGTTCCAGAGGGTGTGAAATAAATTCTGTCTATGCAAAGTGGCATAGAACGCATTTCATTAAGAACGGATGCTACAGAACAGTATTTCGAATAATAATCATTCAGGTAACGGTGCGCAGTATACCTGTTTTCCAGCATTTTTTCCAAAACCTGAACCATTGATTTAATGGAAGAATCATATGAACCTGTCCCCTGATTTCCTATTTCACTTAATGCCTTTGAAGCAGAGTTAAGGTTTTTGCAACATTTTTCTAAACGTGCGTCTAAATTTTCAATAGTATCGAACAAATCATAGTCACGATAATTATCGACCGTTTCTCCGGTAATCATGGTAATATCCATATAAATATCACCAAGTTCTGCTACGGTTTCCTTAAGCAACATACTTACATCATAAATCGGACCTGATGTAACTGTCAGGCTGATTATATGGTTGCCTTCTGTAAGGTAAACCAAATAAGGCTTTCCTTTGGCATCAGAAAAAGTTGAAGTTTCCCAATTTGTCGAATAACCAAAAGGTATTTCCTCTGCCTCTTTAAAAGGAATATCACCATCTATTCTAAGGGTTCTGTATGTACTGGCATTAATAACATCGGACTGCTTATAAGAAAATCCCAACTGATAGTATCCCGTTTTTCTAACATTTATGTTCCAGGAAATTTTTTCACCGGGATTTTTCCAAGTTGAACCTCCAATGTAATTTATTCTGTCTACAGTATTACAAACAGGATAAATTGATGCGCTAGTACTGTCAGACCTCGGAATAAGCCAATAGTCACTCACTAAATCGGCTTTTTCACCCTCAATAACAATTATGTCACTTTCCGAGGTATTACTACTACTGTTCATATTTATCTCATTGTAATTCTTTACTGTTTTTGGAGCGCTAAGCGAAAGATTTTTAAGTTCAAAACTTCCATCCACTGGCAAAACAGTTATTTTATGCTCACCCTTTGAAAAATAGAAAAGGTATTCATCATCAGACCAACCAGAAGAATCGGACAGAAAACTAAAAAAAGTACCGTCGCTTATTTCTGCTTCAGGAGAAAATTCATTCCCTAAACCATCTTTTCTGGTTTCATCAGGTATATTCCAAGTAAGCGGCAAAAATAGTGCCTCACACTCTAAAAAAGGTATTTCTCCATCAATAAGCATACTTATTTCTAAAGGAGATGTTCTTTCTTCTTTGAGCATATACTCGATTCCCAAAATGTAAACTCCCTCATTTTCGACCGTGAAGGTAATCTCAACAGGATCTGCATCACATAAAGAATTAACATTATATATTGTATCTTTTTCAGCATTGTTTTTTGTGTCTATAGAAGAAAGATACGATTCGTATCCATTTTCTGCAGATACAATTAAATCACTGTATTTTCCCTCTCTATTTTCTTCAGCAGCAAAGCAAATGTTAGGAAAAATACTAATAATAAAACAACACAAAACCGTTAAAGCCACAATTTTAAAAACTTTTTTCATACACAACAACCTTTAAAAAATCATATCATCCAATAAAGCACACAACTTGCAAAACCGTGATTACAACTGCTTGTTGTTTCCGCCTTTTCCCACAATGTTCCTGTACGAACAGCCATGTAATAAAAATAATCTTTAATATTCTCAAGAACCATAGAATCATATCCATAATTCTTCAATATTTCTAATCTTAAATAGTTACCTATAAACGGTGCCGCTTTATGCACTTCGGGGAAAACTTTCATAACATCTCTGTTAGGTCCAAATTCATTTAACAATGTATCAAATAGTTCAGGATGGGTTTCACGAGTTGCAATTCCGCAAAAGAATGCATAATACTGGCACACCTCGGTAGATTCAGGAATTGGAAAAATCCCATCAGGAGTACGGTATGCTCTATCTAGGAAAAACTCACCGTCAAAAGACTGCTCACCAATTATATTCTTGATGATTTCCGCCTTTTCTTTCAGAGCCGAATCATCATAAAGTTCTGCAGTCGCTTTCATGGCCGCATAATACAGCATATTTGTGGGATAATTTACCCCTTGAACCATATCACTGTCATTTGCTCTTGACCATTCAACAAAAACCCAACTTTGAAGATTCTCCAAAAGTCCATCTGAATTTTCGAATTTTTCAAAATAGTTAAGTATTCCGTAAATTTTATCTTTATATCTTTCAATAAGACTTGCTTTGCCACCGCGCTTTTTATAGTCAGCAAGTTCAATTATAAGCCACATTGCCCAGTTAGGTATAAACCACGCAGTAGGATGGTCGGCAGGATAACACATAGGAACCATACCTCGTGGTAATTTGCCATAACACTCCTCATGAAGAAAGTTTTCTAAAAATGTTTCTTCTACAGTATTCTTACCTGTGAGAGCATACTCAGTTCTGGCAAGAAAAAAACTGTCACACAACCAGCCTGCCCTCTCTCTTGAGGGACAATCGGTAAATAAATCTACCGCATTCTGCAGATATGTTTCCACCGCAGCCTCCGCAATTAATTGCAGTTTTCCATCATTAAATTCAGGCACTTTAATTTTGGGATGCTTATATTCTATAAGGGATACATCCTCAACATAGCAATCTCCACCTAAAACAATTAACTGAAGATATTTCATAGTATATACTTCAAATGTTTTAAGTGTATGTATTCCCTCTTCAAGTTGATATCGCACAATATCGCATGAACGAGTTCTTTTCGGATTAACAAATTCCCCAGTTAATAATTCATCAAAAGCAATATAAAGTGTAACCGATTTATCACACTTGATTTTTAAATCAACAATACCTGTTGCATTATAAGGCAATTCGTAAATATTATAATGTGAATCTTTTATTATACTATCAGGAACAGATTTGTTATCAGCAGTAAATTTCATTTCCTGCCAATCTTTTTCAAGTGCACAATCCAACTCATCGGCTTTCCATCCTGTTGTTTGTCCCTCTTTAAATCCAACCTGTAAAAAATAACGGTCATATTTATATTCATCTGGTATGATTTTTTTTGCCGTGCCTGTTTTTATAGGTTTTGCATTAATACTTTTAAATTCAGGATAAGGCACTGTTCTTTCGATAATATTTTTATTTATCTGAGTATTCAAAGGCTCGGAACCGCATTCGGAATCAGTTAAAAAAGTATCACTTCCGTTATAAGAATAAGCCTCTGCAAAAGGACGCTGAAAACTATATCTTTGAATTTTTTGAATATAATAAGGGTTTATTCTTGCGGTAAAATCATATCCTGTGGCTGCCACAATCTCGCTGTTACTTACAATTTCTGCCTGAAGAAAAGAATCTTGTTTCATAATATAAAAATTATCACAGTAATAACCGGCAACCTCAACAACAATAACATTTTTAGGTTCTGTCATAAAAGAAGATATATCTATAATTTCTTTTCTAAAATGATTTTTCCCTGCCCTTGAGGGACCATAAGATACAAACCTACCGTTAACATATAACTGATAAATTCCCGAGGTTGCGATATGTATAATAATATTGTCTTTTTTGTCACACAATGTTTTAAACTGCACACGACAGTTAACTTCCTGCTCTTTATCTTTAATCCAGACAGGCTTTGCTTTAACAAAATTGTTATTCATTACTCAACCTCTACCAATTAAAATTTAATTGTATTTTTTTAAATATTGAAATATTTATACCATCGTTTTGTTATTTTTTTTATTTAAACTGTGATATTTGCACATAATATTATATACTTTCAATCTTATATATACAATTAATATTACAGTGTAAAAATATAATAATATTGTTTTTTTGTTTT
>JAZQHI010000044.1:0-16386 GCA_045540535.1 Acutalibacteraceae bacterium
AACGCCCGATAAGGCATACCGTAAATGCGCCGATACCGTAGGTTCGGTGCTTGGACGTTACCATCCTCACGGTGATGCTTCTGTTTACGATGCAATGGTTCGTATGGCGCAGGATTTTTCACTTCGTTATCCGCTTATTGACGGTCACGGTAACTTCGGTAATATTGACGGTTACCCTGCCGCTGCATACAGATATACAGAGTCTAGAATGAACCGACTCTCTCTTAGTATGCTTGACGATATTGAAAAGGAAACGGTTGATTTTAATCCTAACTATGATAACCGTCTTGAAGAGCCTGAGGTTTTACCTGTAAGATTTCCTCAACTTTTAGTAAACGGTTCTTCGGGTATTGCGGTTGGTATGGCTACCGAAATTCCGCCTCATAATTTAGGTGAGGTTATTGACGGTATGTGCTGTCTTATTGATAACCCCGAAGCCGAACTTTCTGATTTATGTGAATGTATTAAGGGACCTGACTTCCCAACAGGCGGTATTATTATGGGAAGAAGCGGTATTCGTGCCGCTTATGCTACAGGTAGAGGTAAAATTATACTTCGCGGTAAGGCAGAAATTGAAGAAACCAAAAACGGAAAATACAGAATTATTATAACTGAAATTCCTTATAAGGTTAAAAAACAGGAATTGGTTAAGAATATCTATGATTTGGCGGCTGAAAAACGCATTGAGGGTATTGACGATGTTGTTGACTATTCTTCAAAGCGTGATGGCGGTATTAAAATTATAGTTGAACTTAAAAAAGACGCTAATCCTCAGGTTGTTCTTAATAAAATTTACCGTTATACTGCTTTGCAGACCACTTTTGGTGCAATTTTGTTGGCAATTGTAAACGGTAAGCC
Organism: Acutalibacteraceae bacterium; assembly: GCA_045540535.1. Taxonomy (GTDB): domain Bacteria; phylum Bacillota; class Clostridia; order Oscillospirales; family Acutalibacteraceae; genus UBA737. Next base: position 859 of record JAZQHI010000044.1, read on the forward strand.
TCAGATTTTAACCCTTAAAGAGATGCTTCAGAACTGCATTGACTTCCAGTATGATATAATTTACAGAAGAACATCATACGATAAGCGCAAGGCAGAAGAAAGAGCCCATATTTTAGAGGGTCTTAAAGTTGCGCTTGATTTTATTGATGAGGTTATTGCAATTATAAGAAAGAGCAAGACTATCCCTGAAAGTAAAGAAGCCCTTTCAGAGCGTTTTGGTCTTGATGATATTCAGACTACTGCTATCGTTCAGATGCAGTTGGGTAAGTTAGCAGGTCTTGAAAAACAGAAAATTCTTGACGAATTGCAGGAAAAACTTGATTTTATCAAAGAATGTACCGAAATTCTTGGAAGCCGTGAAAGAATACTCGACATTGTTAAGACCGAGGCTTTAAATCTTCGCGATAAATATAGCGACGATAGAAAGACCGAGATTACCGATGTTGCAGGCGAGGTTGATATTGAAGACCTTATTCCTGAAGAGGATTGCGTGCTTACAAAAACTGTTAACGGTTATATTAAGCGTTTACCTGCTGATACTTACAATGTTCAAAACCGAGGTGGCAGAGGAATTACGGGTATGACTACAAGAGAAGAAGATTCGGTTGAAAATATGTTTGTTTGTTCTTCTCACGATTATATTATGCTTTTCTCGAACCTTGGACGTATGTACAGAATTAAGGCTTATGAAATTCCCGAGGGCAGCCGTACAAGTAAGGGAATGAACCTTGTTAATATTCTGCCGCTTATGCCTGACGAAAAGATTACCATTATTTTACCTGCAAGTGAACTTGATGAGGATAATTATATTGCAATGGTAACCAAGAAAGGTATAATCAAGCGTACTAAGGTTTCTGAGTTCAGAAATACAAGAAAGAGCGGTATTATTGCAATTTCTATTGATGATGATGACGAACTCGGCTTTGTACGTATGACTGACGGCGACCAGAACATCTTTATTGCAACAAGGGACGGTTTTGCTATTCAGTTCAACGAAACTCAGGTTCGCGCAATGGGCAGAACGGCACGCGGTGTTCGCGCAATTAATATGCGTGAGGGCGATTCGGTAATTGATATGGCAATTACTAACCCCACCACCAAAATTTTAACCATTACCGAAACAGGTTACGGAAGAATAAGCAGTATTGAAGATTACCGTTTGCAATCGCGCGGCGGTAAGGGACTTACTAACTACCGTACCGAAAAATACGGTAAGGTAGCGGCTACTATTCCTGTAACCGAAAATGACGATATTATAATGATTGCTTCTAACGGTATTATTATTCGTATCTTTGCGGGCGATGTTTCAACATTCAGCCGTCCTGCTAAGGGTGTAAGAGTAATGCGTGTTGCCGAGGGCGAAAAGATTTTGTCGGTAGCACTTACCGAGCATAACGAAGAAGAGGTTAACGATAAACCTGAAGAAGCCACTGCTGATGCTTTAGAGGGTGCAGAAACACCTGAAGAAGCCGCAAAGGTTCTGGAAGAAGAGGCTAATACACAAATAGAAGAAAATGCCGAAGAATAAAAATTATTAAAATTTTTAAGAGCAGTTAAAACATTAATAAAAAAGGATTTTAACTGCTCTAATTCTTAAAAAAGGATAAGAGTTTTCAATGTGCGACGAAAATAAAAATTTTAACGGAGGAGAAAACGCGGCAGATTTGGGTAATTTTGAAGAAAAAAATTATCCGAATAATGATACCCCTACCGATAATATAAATTTTTTGGAAGAAACCCCATTTGTAACACAGGAAAAGGAAGAAAAACAATGGGAAGACACTGAAAAACCTGTTTTTTTCACAGAATTTGAAAAGCAGACACCCGAACTTCTCGAAAAAAGAGATATTAAACGTTTATCAAAAGCCGTTGGTGTAACATTTTTAGTATTTTATATTCTTACTTGGGGACTTAATATTTTAGCGATATATATTGCTAACTTGTTCTCAGATAATTATATGAATGCTGTGAATTTGCTTTTAGAACCTGGAATTTCTCAGGTTGAGCAGATTTGTTTTTCTGTTCTTGCATTTACTTTGCCTTTTATTGCAGTTTTTAAACTTTTTAAATTCCGAATAAGCGACCTTGTAAGTTTTGAAATACCAAAGGGAAAAAATAGCGGATTATTACTTCTTTTAGGCATTTCCTTTTGTTCCTTTGCAAATATAGCGGCTTCAATGCTGGAAAGTATGTTTGACAGAGCGGGTATTTCTTACGAGGTTGATTTTGGCGATAATCCAAAAGGCATTTTCGGTTTTTTACTATCCCTTATTGCAACTGTAATAGTTCCCGCTTTAGTTGAGGAATTTGCTTGCAGAGGAATTATTTTAGGTTCAATTAAAAAATACGGTGAGGGTTTTGCAATTATCGTTTCTTCGGTAATGTTTGGACTGATGCATTCTAATTTTGAACAAATTCCCTTTGCCTTTTTGGTGGGAATAGTTTTAGGTTTTATTACGGTAAAATCGGGAAGTATCTGGTTAGCGGTTTTAGTACACGGCTTTAATAATTTTATTTCTGTCCTATATACCTACATTTTAAGCGGAATTCCACCGATTTATCAGAATTTAAGTTATACTTTATTTTTAATTCTTTGCCTTTTTATAGGTCTTTTTGCTATTACTAAACTTTATAACAAGGGAAATTGCTTGTGTTTAGATAAAAAGGACGCTAAATTAGCACTTTCTCAAAGAATTAAAACATTTTTCACATCCATACCTGTAATTATTTATATTGCTATATGTTTATTACAGTCTTTAACCTATTTTAAATAAAGGAGAATATTATGAGCGGTTTTTCTAGTTTGTTTGCAATTTTAGCAGTTTACGGTGTAATTTTAGGTATTCCCGCGGTAGTAGGATTGGTTTTGTTTGTGCTAAAAGGAATTGGCCTTTACAAAGTTTCACAAAAACTTGGTATTAAAAATGCCTGGTTTTCATTTGTGCCTGTCCTTTGTAGTTTTTCTTTAGGCAAAATTTCGGAGCGTTATGTTAAAAATGACGGTAGTAAATCTGGTAAACTAGGCGGTTGGCTCTTGGCTTTAGCAATACTTACCTATGTTTTTTTAATTGTATTTTTTGCTGTAGTAATAATAGGAATAATCCTTTTTGCAAGAGATGCAGGTGTAGCAGTTGATGCAGGCAGTGATTTTAATCCCGAAATGTTTATGATTTTTATTCCTGCTATAATTTCCTACATAATTGCTTTTGTTTCTTCTTTGGCTCACCAAATTTTATATTACATTGCTTTGTGGCGTTATTATTCGATTATGGAAAACTGCAATGCAACCCTTTATTTAGTGCTTTCAATAATTTTCTCATTCATAGCGCCAATATTTATTTTTGTGCTAAGAAACAAACAACCAAAATTCACTTTTGAAGAAAGAATGAATATTAACCCTACAGTTAACGTATAAACAAAAAAAGAGTCGAAACAAATTTCGACTCTTTCATTTTAGGAGAAAAAATGGATAAAAAATTTATGTGTGAAGCCTTGAATGAAGCAAAAATCGCCTTAGAAAAAGGGGAAGTTCCTGTAGGCGCGGTAATAGTTAAGGACGGTAAGATTATCGCAAAAGGCAGAAATATGCGGGAAGAAAAGCAAAATGCACTTTCCCACGCTGAAATTGAGGCTATAAACGAGGCTTGTAAAAACTTAAAAAGTTGGCGGCTTGACGGTTGCGAAATGTATGTTACCTTAGAGCCTTGCCCAATGTGTGCAGGGGCAATTATAAATTCACGAATTAAAACCCTGATTTTTGGCGCGTTTGATAGCAAAATGGGTAGTATAGACAGCGTTGTTAACCTTTGCGATTACCCTTATAACCATAAGGTTGAGGTTTACGGCGGTATTTGCGAAGATGAATGTGTTAAAATAATGAAAGATTTTTTTAAAAATTTAAGATAAGTCTTTTAAAAAGAAATATACAACTACAGAATATAACGGCAAAACTATTAAGCATAAAAGTATTATGTAAACCAACACATTTGTAATGCCGAAAGCGCCTAAGAGGCAGTTTGCAAGTAAGGTTATTGTAAAAGCAGTTATAAGCGGCAAAAATATCTCGGTTAAAAATTTCAGTTTAACTTTACTTAAATTTATAAGCCTTATAAGATGCAAAAGGCAGGTAAATAGGTTTGATATGTACATTATAAAGATAAAACCGTTAAGCCCTGTACGTGAGAGCAGTAAAACTATAAGCAAAATTCTTAAAAGAGAATCTGAAACCGAGGTATAAAAAGTGTACTGCTGTTGGTCAAGTCCTTTTAAAATTCCGTCGGAAATGCTGTCAAGGTACATCAGCGGCACTATCGGGGAGAGCGCCTTTAATAAAAAGCCGACTTTTGAATCGTTATAGATTAAAATGCCTATTTCTTCCCCTGCTACGAAAAATATTGCCGAAAAAACAAAGGAAATAACCGATGTCAGCGTTATTATTTTTTTAGTGGCGGATTTTACTAAACCTTTTTGGTTTCGCGCCGCCGCTTCGGACATTTCGGGTATAAGTAAAGTAGAAACAGAATTCAGTATTGCCGAGGGGAAGAAAAGTATCGGCAAAGCCATACCTTTTATCATACCGAACTGCGAAAGGGCGTTATTTGTAGAATTGGGGTACTTTGCAAGATTTTTTGGTACTAAAATGTTTTCCCCTGTTCTTAAAAGGCTGTTAAGATAACGGCCTAAAGTAATGGGTGCCGCAATATTAGTTATTTTTGCTGTTATTTTGTAAGGCGGATTGGGTCTTCCGCTTAAATATTCAAGTTTTTTACTGTCAAAATAAAAACTTATTCCAAAAATTAAGCAACCAATACATTCTGATATAACGTCCCCTAACATAACCGCCGCCGAACAATAGGCAATACCGTACTTTAAGAATTTTTTTACTAATAAAACTACTGCTAAAATTCTTACCGCTTGTTCGAAAATTCCTGCAAAAGCGGTGGGACTGGCTTTTCTTCGGGCAATAAAATAACCTTTAAGGGAAGAGGATACCGCCATAAAGGGTAGCGAAAAGGGTAAAATTTTAAGAGCAGGTACAGCACGCAGGTCGTTTAAAAACCTTTTTGCTATGAATTCCGCGCCGAAAAATACGACAATAACCGTAACAGCGGCTATAATTAAGGAAATTTCTATACTTCGGCGCAAAATTTTTAGCGCCCCTTTTTTTGTTCCAAGGGCGGTTTCTTCGGCTACAAGTCGGGTAACGGCGGTGTTTATGCCGGACGCGGCAAAGGTTGACACTAAAACATAAACACTGAAAATCAGTTGATAAAGTCCTATGCCCTCACTGCCGATAGCCGCTGCCAGCCAAACCTTAAAAATTATACCTGCAAAACGCAAAAGTAATGAAGATGCGGTTAAAATTGCTGCATTTTTTATGAAAACGGTTTTTTTCACTTGTTTTCCCTACTTAAAATTAGTTTTAGTTAATAATATGATATTGTAGCCGATTAAATTCGCTTGAAATGTAATTAAAATTTTGGTATTATATAAATGAATATATTGGTAAGGCGGTGGTAAAGTGAATTCACCTTTGGCAGATAGATTAAGACCTAAAAAAATCGAGGAAGTTGCAGGGCAGAAACACCTTTTGTCCGACGGGAAGGTTTTAAGGCGGATTATCGATTCGGGCGAGATGCCAAACCTTATTTTTTACGGTCCATCAGGCGTGGGAAAAACTACGGTTGCCAACATTATAGCCGAAAATTGCGGCAAAAAACTTTATCACCTTAACGCTACTACTGCATCAACTGCAGATATAAAGGAAATAATAAACAGTATCGGTTCAGCCTTTAGTACAGACGGAATACTTTTATACCTTGATGAAATACAGTATTTTAATAAAAAACAGCAACAAATTTTGCTTTCTTATATAGAAAACGGTGATATAACCCTTATCGCCTCTACTACAGAGAACCCTTATTTCTATGTTTACAATGCAATTTTAAGCCGTTCGACCGTTTTTGAGTTTAAAACCCTTTCGAGTGAGGATATTTTCTCGGTTTTAAAACGCGGAATTGATGTTTTGAGCGAGGAAAAGGGCAAAAAAATTATAATAGGCGATGAATCACTTAAAAAAATGGCTACCGCCGCTGCAGGTGACGTCAGGCGTTCGCTTAATATGTTGGAACTTTGCGTTATTACGGCAGAAGTTGGCGATGATATAGTTATAAGCGATGAGATTGCCGAAGAAATACTTGCTTCCAATGCAGTAAGATACGACCGCGAGGGTGATGAGCATTACGATATAATTTCGGCTTACCAAAAATCGATGCGAGGTTCTGACCCCGATGCCGCAATTTACTATTTAGGCAGGCTTTTAGCCGCAGGCGACCTTCCAAGCGCTTGCAGAAGACTGCTTGTTTGCGCAAATGAAGATGTAGGGCTGGCGCACCCTCAGATTATACCGATTGTTAAAGCCGCGGTTGATACTGCTATGATGGTTGGTCTTCCCGAAGCGCGAATACCCCTTGCGAATGCCGTGATTTTGGTGGCAACATCGCCAAAATCAGTAAGCGCTTATAATGCGATTAATTCTGCTATGACTGATATTGAAATGGGTATTGGCGGCGATATTCCGCGAACACTTCAAAATAAACATTTTGACGGCGAAGATGCCGAGGTTAAGGGACAAAATTATAAATATCCGCATGATTATCCATGGCATTATGTAAACCAACAGTATCTGCCCGATAATATAAAGAATAAAAAATACTACACCTACGGCGATAATAAAACAGAACAGAAATATAAAGAATACTGGGACAAAATAAAGAATAACAAGTAATTTACTTTTTTTAGTGAGGTGCAATTAATGAAAGAATATAAAATGCCTCGCAAAACCCTTCATTTATGGCAATTCCGCGTCGCAGCAATAGGTCTTTTATTAGCGGCGCTTTGCGGTTATTTTTATTTTAAACTAAAACCTTTTTTAATTATAATTATTGCAATATTGGTCGCTTTTTTGGTGGTTACCTTTTGGTATCTTCCTGCATTTTTTAAAGGTTGCTCGGTTAAGCGCTCAAAAGATGCAGTAATAGTAAAATGGGGCGTTATATTTAAAAATACCCATATTTTGCCATTTTCTCGTTTAATTTATGCTCAAAGTCTTACTACACCGTTGGCAAGAGTGTTGGGACTTAAAGGTTTAACGCTAAAGGCGGCGCGTCAGTCAATTTTTATACCGGAACTCCAACTTGCCGACGCTGACGAATTGATTAACGGACTGAAAAAGGGTGACGAACAATGAAAAAAGAGTTCAGAGCCCATCCGCTTATGATATTTAACCTGATGAAACCTTTTTTGTTTGTATTGGTGCTCCCCTTTATTAAGGCAGTTTTGCAGTATTTCATAAGCCGCGAGATTGACAGCGTATTAGGTCTTGAAATTTCAATTTTCACGGTATTGGCTCTAATATCGTATTTCAGATACCGTGCTTATAAAATATCTTACGAAAATGAAGTTTTAACAATTAAACGTGGGTTCATTTTCTCGCAAACCGCAAAAATCAAGGTTTCTAACATTTCTTCGGTTTCTGCTACAAGAAATCCTTTGGATATGATTTTCGGCGCAGTTATGGTTAGTATTAACACCGAAGCCGGCAAGGTAAACCGTTCGGACTTTAAACTTAAAATGAGTTATAAGTTATATAAAGAATTAGCCGCCCTTATTTATACGGGTGAAGCCGTTTCAAAGGTGCGCTTTTCGGCATTAAGGGTTGCTATAATGGCGGCGGCTACAAGTTCGGCTTTTTCGGGTATAATTATAGGCGTTCCAATACTTAACCGCGCGGGTAAACTTTTAGGGATAGGTTTAAGCGATATGTTGCTTGATGAACTTAATAACATTTCCGCTAAAGTAGAAACCTATTTTCCGCCCGTTGTTAATACTGTGACCTTAATTTTGTTGCTTTGTTATGCAATTTCCTTTTTATATTCGTTTTTTAAGTATATTAACTTTAAACTTCTTTTAAATGACGATAAGTTGGAAGTTCATACAGGTTTTTTTGTCAGAATAAAAACCGCATTTAAGAAAAAGGCGGTCAATAATGTATTAATTGTGCAAACTCCGCTAATGATGCTACTCAGAAGATACGCTATGAAGGTAAGCGTTGGCGGTTTTGGTGAGGCTAAAAGCGAATCACAGATAATTGTTCCTGCAGGGACTTACCGAGAAATTAAGGGCGATTTTGCCGAATATTTTCCCTTTTTAATGCCCGATGCCAAATCTTTAAGGGCAAGACAGAGTTTTTTAATAAGAAGTCGGTTTTTGTTCTGGCCCGCTATTTATTTAATAATAACTCTGGCGGCATCAATTACTGCTTGCCTTTTGTTTACCGATTTTACGCGGTTTATCTTCTTTATTGCTCTGGTTTTGCTTTGCGTTATTTTCTATTACGCATATATTTCGCTTTTTGAATATAAATACGGCAAAATCAAGTTCGGCAAAAGTGTTATGGCTAAAAGTACTAAGGGACTCAGAACCTGCCGTCTTTTCTGCCCGAAAGAAAAAATCGGTGAAATTAAGATAACCCGTTTCTTTACCGATTATTTTTATAAAACCTGTCGCGTAAGGATAACGGTTTGTTCCGAGGGTGCCGATACTATAAGGATAAGGCATTTGAATTATAACGAAGTAATTTGGGAAATTTACCGCAATTTTGATTTAAAATAATGAATAAATGGTATAAACCTTGGCAAAATAAGAATGTTTCACGTGAAACATTCTTATTTTTTTGTAAAGGAAATATTTTATGGAAATACTTATTAGTTGTGGCAAGGCATTTTTGGTTGGCGGTTTTATATGCTTAATCGGTCAGATACTTGTAGATTATACAAGGTTAACCCCTGCGCGAATACTTGTTTCATTCGTTGTAAGCGGAGTAATCCTTACAGGTTTAGGAATTTATGAGCCTGTCGTAAAGTTTGGCGGTGCAGGTGCAACGGTTCCGCTTATTGGGTTTGGCTACAGCCTTGCGAACGGAGTCAAGGAAGCGGTTAATCAGTACGGCTTAATCGGCGCACTGTCAGGCGGACTTACTGCCACTGCGGCAGGAATAACCGCCGCTATAACAACAGGTTTTATTATGGCGCTGCTTTTTAAATCGGGTGATAAAACTTAAATGGCAAAATTCGTAAAATTTTGCCTACATATTATGCTTTACAAACTAAAGGGTTACTGATATAATGAATATATCAATATTAATACAACAAAGAAGAATGTTTCACGTGAAACATTTTAAAAATACGGAGGGCCATAATGGGCAAAATTATATCTATTGTTAACCAAAAAGGCGGCGTTGGAAAAACCACAACCGCCGTAAATCTTGCTTCTGCTATAGGTATTGCGGGTAAAAAGGTGCTGCTTATTGATGCTGACCCCCAAGGCAATTCAACCAGCGGATACGGAATTAATAAAAAAGAAACTACACTTACTTCCTACGATTTGCTTATCGGCAAAGGAACTGCAGATAAGGCGGCGGTTAAAACCGAGTTTAAAAATGTTGATATTGTGCCGTCTTCTATAAATCTTGCCGCGGCAGAGGTTGAACTTATAGACATTGAGCACCGCGAGGCGCAGTTAAAAATGGCGCTCGCAACTGCACGCGAAAATTACGATTACATATTTATTGACTGTCCACCGTCATTGGGACTTATAACAATTAACACTTTAAGCGCTAGCGATACTGTTTTAGTGCCTATTCAGTGCGAATATTTCGCTCTTGAGGGACTTTCGCAACTTTTAGCAACGGTACGTCAGGTGAAAAGACTGTATAATCCCACCCTTGAAATCGAGGGAATAGTGCTTACTATGTACGATGGCAGACTTAATCTTACTTCGCAGGTTGTTTCCGAAGTTAAAAAATATTTTGCAGATAAACTCTACAAAACCCCAATTCCGCGCGCAGTAAGGCTTTCCGAAGCACCAAGTTACGGTATGCCGATACAGTATTACGATAAACGCTCTAAAGGGGCGGATGCTTATAACAATCTGGCAAAAGAGTTTTTGAAAAAGAATAGGAGAAACTGATATGGCAACAAAAAAAGGCGGCCTTGGAAAAGGTATGGATTCGTTATTTAACGAGAATTCACTTGATAACGAGGGTGCAGTAACCCTTAATATAAATGAGATTGAACCTAACCGAAATCAACCCCGTAAAGACTTTGATGAAGAGGCTTTGCGCGAACTTGCAGATAGCATTGAAAGACACGGTCTTATACAACCTATTGTGGTTCGTCCTAATTTAGACGGTACATATATGATTATTGCAGGTGAAAGACGTTGGCGCGCTTGCCGAATGGCAGGGCTTAACCAAGTGCCTGTAATTATAAAAGATACCGACGACCGCACCCTTATGGAACTAGCCCTTATTGAAAATCTGCAACGTGAAGATTTAAACCCCGTTGAAGAGGCTCTTGGTTACAAGGCTTTGATTGAGGATTTTGAACTCACTCAGGAAGAGGTTGCAAAAAGAATGGGAAAATCGCGTAGCGCGGTTACAAATGCGCTTCGCCTTTTAAATCTTAACGAAGCCGAAACCGAGGTTTTGCGCAAAGGTATGATAACTGCAGGTCATGCAAGAGCATTGCTTGCCTGCGAAAATGAAGAAACCCGTCAGAAACTGCTTATTTTAGCGGCGGAGGGCGCATCGGTTCGCGACCTTGAGCGTATGGCGAATTTTGCAAAGCAGGGAAAAACTGCTAAAAAAGAAATAAAACCAAAATCCAATTTTTACAGCGAGGTTGAACTTTCGCTTAAAAATGAAATCGGCAGAAAGGTTTACATAAAACCAACATCAAAAGGCAGAGGAACCCTCACTATCGAGTTCTACAGCGATAAAGAACTTACAGAATTCGCTAAAAAGTTAGCAGGCGAATAAGTGTTGGTTTACATAACACCAATGCTGTAAGGGCTTTAAGTATTTCGCCTATTTGGGATTGACTTATTTTTTTTGATATGATATAATAAATAAAAATATAAACCATTGGAGGATGAATGATATGAAGCGTATTCAGACATTAGATACAAAAAATCTTTGCGAAAGCGCTAAAAACGGCGGTTGCGGTGAATGCCAGACTTCTTGCCAATCTGCTTGCAAGACCAGTTGCGGTATTGCAAATCAGGAGTGCGAAAACGCAAATAAGTAATATTATTTGATTGTTCAAACACAAATGCCGCCTTTATTGGCGGCATTTTTTATGACAGAAAGGAAAAATTATGATTCATTGCTACAAACTCGGCGGTCTTAATATTGTTTTGGACGTATACTCAGGCTCGGTGCATCTTGTTGATGAGGTGGCTTATGATATTATCGGTATGTATGAAACCAAAAGCCGTGAGGAAATAACCGCCGAAATTTTAAGTAAATACAAAAACTATGAAGATGTAACAGAGCAGGATATACTTGATTGCTGTGACGATATAGAAGAACTTAAAAATATGGGTAAGTTATTTTCAGAGGATACCTTTGAAAATATGGCAGGGGATTTAAAGAAAAAGAGCGCAGGCATTGTAAAAGCATTGTGCTTACACGTAGCGCACACCTGCAATCTTAACTGTTCTTACTGTTTTGCAAGTCAGGGCAAATATCACGGCGACAGGGCGATAATGAGTCTTGATGTAGGCAAAAGAGCGCTTGATTTTCTTATCGAAAATTCGGGAACAAGGCGCAATCTTGAAGTTGACTTCTTCGGCGGCGAGCCGCTTATGAATTTCGATATGATAAAAGAACTTGTGGCTTATGCCAGAATGAGAGAGAAGCAGGCTAACAAAAACTTCCGTTTCACCCTTACTACAAACGGCGTTTTGGTTGACGATGATGTTATTGATTTTGCTAACCGCGAAATGAGTAATGTAGTGCTTAGTCTTGACGGCAGAAAGGAAATTCACGACCGATACCGTGTAGATTATAACGGTAACGGCAGTTGGGAAAAAATTGTTCCCAAATTTCAGCGTTTTGTTGAGAAAAGGGGCAATAAAAACTATTATATGCGCGGCACATTTACCCACGCTAACCCCGATTTCTTAAAGGATATTGAGGAAATGCTTTCCTTAGGCTTTACAGAACTCAGTATGGAGCCGGTTGTAGGCGCACCGGACGAACCCTCGGCGCTTACTAAAGAGGATATGCCCATTGTTATGGAGCAGTATGAAAAATTAGCGGAATTAATGCTTAAAAGACATAATGAGGGCAACCCCTTTACCTTTTATCACTATATGCTTGACCTTAAAAGCGGTCCTTGTATATATAAGCGTATATCGGGTTGTGGCAGCGGTACAGAGTATATGGCGGTTACTCCTTGGGGCGACCTTTATCCCTGCCACCAGTTTGTAGGCGAAGAAAAGTTTAAATTAGGCAACGTGTGGACAGGGGTAGACAATTTTGAAATACAAAACGAGTTTGCCGCATGTAATGTTTATACAAGACCCGAGTGCCGCGATTGCTGGGCAAAACTTTATTGTTCGGGCGGTTGTGCTGCAAATGCTTATCATGCAACGGGTTCGGTTAATGGAATTTATAGTTACGGCTGTGAACTTTTCCGCAAAAGAATGGAATGTGCAATTATGCTTGAAGCCGCTAAAACAATAGGATAGAGTGAATTATGAACACACCTGTTTCCGATTTTGTAAAGAAATATAACAGTAAAAAAACCTTAAGACTTCATATGCCGGGTCATAAGGGAGAAAGTTTTTTAGGTTGCGAGCCGTGGGATATTACCGAAATTGAGGGCGCTGACGTTTTATATAAGGCAGAGGGAATTATAAAGCAAAGCGAAGATAACGCGGCAAAAATTTTTGGTACTGAAAAGACGGTTTATTCAACCGAAGGCTCATCCCTTGCTATAAGAGCGATGCTTTACCTTATAAAAATGTACGGCAACGCAAAAGGTGAAAAGCCGATTATTGCCGCAGGACGTAACGCGCATAAAACCTTTATTACAGCGGCGGCGCTGTTGGATTTAGAGGTTGAATGGCTTAATCCAAAAACCACTAATTCAATAATTTGTTGCGATATAACCCCACAGTATTTAGAAGAATATCTTAATAATTGCAGTCAAAAACCGTTGGCGGTTTATGTTACAAGCCCCGATTATCTTGGTAATATGCTGAATATTTCTGATTTGGCGTCGGTTTGTAAAAAGTATGGCGTGTTGTTGCTTGTCGATAACGCTCACGGTGCATATTTAAGGTTTTTACCGCAAAATCTCCACCCAATAGCCTTGGGTGCAGATATGTGTTGCGATTCGGCGCATAAAACCCTGCCTGTAATAACGGGCGGCGCATATCTTCATATCGGAAAAAATGCCCCCGAAATTTTTTCACAGCAGGCAGAAAACGCAATGTCGGTTTTTGCTTCAACCAGTCCCTCTTATTTGATTTTGCAGTCTATGGATATTGCAAATAAGTATATAACTGACGGTTTTTCAAAAAGACTTGAAGTTTTTGTAAAAGAGGTAGAAACTCTAAAAACGGAACTTGCGGCTTTTGGTTATACGCTATGCGGTAATGAGCCTTTAAAACTTACAATCGCTACTAAGGATTACGGATATACGGGTGAGGAATTCGCCAAACTTTTAGAAAAAAATGATATAGTTTGTGAGTTTTGCGACCCTGATTTTACGGTAATGATGTTAACCGAAAATATCGGTAAAAAAGGCTTGGCGATTTTAAAAAATGCACTGCTTAGCATTAAGAGAAGAACTGTAATAACCGAGCAACCGCCAAAACCGATAATTTCCAAAAAGAAAATGTCACCAAATGCGGCTTTGTTTGCTCTTTCTGAAGAACTTGCCGTTGACGAATGTTGCGGCAGGGTGCTTAAAAGCGATGCTGTTACCTGTCCGCCTGCAATACCTATAGTTATTTGCGGTGAAGAAATAACGACCAGCGCCGTAAAATGCTTTAAATACTATGGAATAAAAAAGTGTTCTGTAGTGATTGAGGAAAATAAATCATAGTTTTTCAAATATACCTTGGGAGAAAAAATTAGAATTTATGAATATATCTTTTTTTACACTTGGTTGCAAGGTTAATCAGTACGAAACCGAGAGTTTAAGGGAAACCTTTGTTAAGAGGGGTTACACTCCTGTCAGCGAGGGGGCGCCCTTTGATGTGGCGGTTATAAACTCTTGCACAGTTACTGCCGAAAGTGACCGCAAAACGCGGCAACTGCTTAACCGTTTAAGGCGGGAAAATCCGAATGCCGCAATAGTGCTTACGGGTTGTATGGTGCAGGCTTTTTCTGAGGAATCAAAAGCACTTAGCACCGCCGATGTGGTTGTAGGAAATACCGATGTTTTAAAGACAGTGGAACTGACAGAGCAGTTCATTAAAACGGGTGAGCGGATTTTTTACTATTCGCCGCACAAAAGGGAAGAAAGGTTCAATACCCCCGATATCACCGATTTTGCCGAGCGCACCCGCGCTTATATGAAAATTGAGGACGGTTGCGACCGTTTTTGCAGTTACTGTATTATTCCCACCGCGCGCGGTTTTGTACGTTCAAAAAGTCTTGATGCTATAAGGCGCGAGGCTGAGGAATTAAGCAAAAAAGGGTTTTTGGAAATTGTTCTTGTGGGAATAAATCTTTCTTCTTACGGTTTGGGCGAGAAAGCAGACCTTTGCGATGCTGTAAAAACTGTTTGCGAGGTTGAGGGTATAAAACGGGTAAGGCTTGGTTCTTTAGAACCCGACCATATAAGCGACGAAATGCTTGAAAGGTTGGCAGGCGAGCCTAAATTTTGCCCGCAGTTCCATTTATCCTTGCAATCGGGTTGTGACAGAACCCTTAAACGTATGAACAGGCATTACGATACCGCCTTTTATACCGAACTTGTAAAGCGCATCAGACAAAAGTTCCCGAACAGCGCTATTACTACCGATATAATGGTAGGTTTTGCAGGCGAAACTGAAGAGGAATTTGCAGAAAGCGTTGAGTATCTTAAATTTATAGGTTTTGCCAAGGCGCACGTTTTTGCTTATTCAAGGCGAAGCGGTACTGTGGCTTATGGCTTGCCGAATCAGATACAAAAAGCCGAAAAGGCAAGGCGAAGCAGGATTATGTGCGAAGCCGCCGCCGAGTCCGAAACCGAGTTTTATAAAACTTTAGTAGGCACCCGCCAAAAAGTTTTGTTTGAAACATACGAAAAGGGAAAGGCATTCGGCTATACCGAAAATTATTCACGTGTGTCAGTTGATACCGAAACCGACCTTAGCGGCAAAATAAAAGAGGTTTACATAACAACAAGCGAAAAGGACTGCCTTATTGGTAGCCTTTAAGAGAAAAATGTAACCCCTTAAAATTAAAAGTAAAAAGTTATAAAGAAAATCTCCTGCTCATTAATTTAAGGGCAGGAGAAATTTTTTAAATTTTAAATTTCAAATTTCAGGTAAAATCAGCCGATATTTTAAAAAAATGTTGACTTTTAAGGTAAGAAACTATATAATTAAAAGGCTATATAGATAAGCCCCTAATTTAATATATCGAGGCGTGGCTCAGTTTGGTAGTTTTCGCCCAAGCGCGTCCTG
>JAZQHI010000045.1:0-13670 GCA_045540535.1 Acutalibacteraceae bacterium
CAAAAGACGGTACTTTGTTTATTGATGCAATAGGATTTTATGATAAAGACCTTACAAATGATATTCCGAGTATCCCCGAAGTCATAATTCCTGATACAATAGTTAATCATTCTGCAGATTTTAAAGAAGTTACAACTGTAGCAGATAAATGGATGAATAAAACCGAGAGTAATGCTGTGCTTAGTGTCGAAACAGAGGCTGAGCATTATCACAGTGGTGTAACTAATGTTGGCGAAAACAAAAGCGCAATTAAGGTGGCATACGAAAACCTTGATTCCACCGCTTCTAATATCAGGTTTTATTATGACAACCGCCTTTCAATTAACAATATAGCACCCTTTATTTATGAGCAAGATTCTGTACTTTCATTCTGGGCGTGGAGTGACCAGTCTGTAAATGTAAGAATTACATATATGGATTATGATACTACAACACAAAAATCGGTACAATGTGATTCTAAGGTTATAACATTGCCAGCAGGGGAGAGCATTGTTAAAATTCCTATGAGTGAAATGGCTAAAAACGGTCAGTATTTGGGATACAGATATGCTTATCAGTTGCAGATGGTGGTTCTTTCAAATGACCAAAGTATTGCAAAAGACGGTACTTTGTTTATCGATGCAATAGGATTTTATGATAAAGACCTTACACATGATATTCCAAGTATACCCGAAGTTATAATTCCTGATATCGTTGCTAAACACGAAATAGGTTTTTCTGAAGTGACCTTAGATAATTCACTATGGGTTAATAAGAAAACCGAAACTTCAACATTTACTTTAGAAACTGATAGTGAGCATTATCATTCGGGAAAAACTAATATCGGTGTCAATAAAGATGCTTGGAAACTATCTTATACTAATTTAAGTTCTACCGCGAGCAATGTGAACTTTTATTATAACAGCGGTATAAAAATCAGTAATTCGCACCCCTATATTTTCGGTGAAAGTTCTGTACTTTCTTTCTGGGTTTACAGCGAGCAACCGTTAGACTTTAAAATCAATTATATGGATTTTAGTATTGACGCGGGTAAATCAATTCCATGTAAATCAATTACTGTTTCGATACCTGCAGGCGAAAGCATTGTGAAAATTCCTATGAAAGACCTCGCTGCCGACGGCAATAGGATGCAGTACAGACATTGTTATCAATTACAGTTTGTGGTTTTGGCTAATTCGGATTCATCTAAACCGGAATCTGATTTGTGGCTTGATGCTATAGGTTTTTATGATTCTTCACTTGTTATAAACGATAAACCACTTGAGGTTCCTGAAAACACATATATCTGGTGGAATTTTGATAAGTGCGATACTGTAGAAAAGTTAAACGGTGAATGGACAACCCGATTTGAAGGCGATGGTAACAAGGGTATATCGCTTTCGATTGAGAGCAGTAGTGAAAACACCTACGGCGGAAAGGGTAATTCGTTAAAAATTGTTTATGACCGCAAACTCGGATATGCGGGAATTCCGTGTATCTGGCATGAGGAAAGAATGACCGCATACGGTGACGGATTGGTATTCTGGATTAAGAGTGAAGAAAAGACCAATATCGTTCTTGTGTGTGTAGATGCAAATTATAAGGGTGTTAAATCAAAATCAATACCGGTTACAATCGGCTATAATATCGTTTCGGTTAAATGGTCTGATTTTGAATTTTTGGATGCAAAAGAAAGCGGAAAACCCTTAATGACTAATGTTTCGCAACTACAAATCAGACCGAACGGCTGTAATAACGGTACTTTATGGCTTGATCAAATAGGCTTTAGCAATGTAAATGATGACGGTTCTAATGCTTATTACAGTTTGTATCCGCCTGCCGAATACAAAAATTGGTATGAAGGTGTTTCTGTTATGGGCGATGATTTTGAAGGTTGGCCCGGTGACGATGACATGAAATTCTGTAGCGAGTGGTATTTCGATGAAACAGGTTGGATTTCACTTGTTAAAAACGGAAATAATACTATGCTCAAAATGGATTATGACTTTACAAAGGGCAAAAAGAGTGAACTTACAAATATAACTAAATTTGATAATGTGGACCCCAACGGAGGTATATCTTTCTGGGCAAAGAGCAGTGAAGAAAGATATTATACATTAAAAGTCTGGATTGGCGACAAAACAATAGCGGTTGTTATAAAAGGTTCAACCGAGGGAAGATATTATAAAATACCTTTCTCGTCATTTTGGATTAGCAATAAAATCGGCAATTCTTTTGAGAATGAGGAAAAGGGCGCGCTTACAGTACAACGAATTTCATTAGTGACAGATAGCACCTGCAATCCGCCTGCAATGAATACTTCCGAAAAGTGTTCAGTATGGCTTGATGATATAAAATTTGTTGACTCTGCTTCTTATAAGCGTGCGGCGAAAGTTGAACATTATGAGAACGGAGTGTGCCTTAAAGCCCCTGTAGAAGCCTTTGATACAGGCGTAACTGTTAAGATTGAGAAAAGCAGTCTTGAGGGTAAGGAAGACGAATATCTGCCTAAAATGAGCGAGTCCAAAAAGGTGGGAAGCCTTTATAAAATCGAAACAATCGATACAAGGGGAATTGCTGTAACGCCTAAGGTTGAAGTGGAACTAATATTTGATATTCCTGAGGGCGAAAAGGCAGAGAATGTTATAATATATCAAAAGTTCTTAGACGGTTCTCTTTCAAAACGGAAGAGCAGCATAGAGGATGACGGTAAGGTTCATATTTCTGTATACCGACTCGGCGAGTATCTTATGGGCTTTGGTGACGGAACTGTTGATAAAAACACTAATGTTGAGATTCCCAAAACCGAAAAATCTTATGCGGTATTGTGGATATCGGTTGGGGCTATAATACTGGTTGCAGTTGCCGCTATTGCTGGTATAATAATATTTAAATGGAGGAGAGTAAAGAAATGAAAAGACTTTTAAGATTATGTTCGTTGATTTTATCTGTTGCGATTTTAATTCTCTCTTTCACTTCCTGTAAAAAAAATGAAACTACCGATAGCACAAGTTCGGTAGTTTCAAAGGATGATATCTCTTGGGAAGAGGTTCTCAAAACGGAAAATGTTAAAAAAATGCTTGACGGTAATCCTGAAACATTCTGGTCTGTAGAAGAGGGAACTACAACAGAGGAATTTTCCCTTGATAAAGAAGTAGAGTTTAATGCAATAAACTTTGATGAACATAATGATTATATTACCGACTATACTGTGGAAATCAAGGAAAACGGCGAATGGAAACAGATTTACCGTCAGGATGAAATGGGAAAAAGAGTTGGAATAATCGACGAAGTTGTTATCGCTAA
Organism: Acutalibacteraceae bacterium; assembly: GCA_045540535.1. GTDB lineage: Bacteria > Bacillota > Clostridia > Oscillospirales > Acutalibacteraceae > UBA737. The sequence continues at coordinate 3,286 of JAZQHI010000045.1, forward strand.
GGATTTCAGAATTACTGTTACATCTTCCCAGAATCTCGGCGGTCTTAATGAAATCAGTTTTTCTTTGGAACAGGGATTTGATCTTCCGTCTTTTAGGAATGTTGCCTATTTTACTGTGAGTCGTCTCGAAAAAATGCGAGAGATCAATTTAAGTGAATTGACAGGGCTTACAGATATTATCCTTTTCGATTTTGGTTCGTGGGATAAAAATGGCGATTTCCTTTGGGGAAGCATGGGCGCAGAGTATGACGAAGCCTTTCTTCAAACTGTTTTAGAGGAAATAAAAACCGCGCTGGGTGGCAGAAAAATTAATATATGGTTTTCTCTCCAAAACTATCATAAGGACTCTACTGAGCACACAGGTCAACTTTTTGCCACCGCTAAAGCCCGTAAAAATCTTTCGGATTTTTCAATAAACCTTTGTAAAAAGTATGGCTTTTGCGGTATAGATATTGACTATGAATATCCCTCAAATTCAAAAGAATATGCAGATATCGCTTGGAAAAATTACAACTTGTTTTTAAAACAAGCGGCAAATGATTTGCATAAAAACGGATATAAAATTTCCTGTGCCTTTTATCCAAAATCGACTCAGGTTGATAAAGAAACTGCCGAACTTATCGATTATGTAAATATTATGTCTTATGATATGATGGACCGTCTTGGTAGGCATTCGGGATTTTCGGTTTGCGAAAAAAGTTTAACCTATTTTTTGGAATTGGGTTTTAAACCCGAACAGTTAATTTTAGGTTTGCCTTATTACACCAAAACTACCACAGGTGAGGCGGGACCCGGATATAATTGGATTGTTAACCGTTGGAGAAACTCGATTAAACCTTGGGTGAACTTTTCGTACAATAATAAATACACCTATTATTTTAACGGTCCGTATATAATCAGAGATAAAGTATTTTATGCAATGAGCAATAATATGGGCGGAGTATTCAATTGGTGTACAGGTTCGGATGTTTCGGTAGATGATGACCGAAGCCTTACCCTCACAGTTGCCAATACAATAAAAAGATTTTCAAAATAATGCAAATACTATTAATTTGCTTAATTTCGACATATTCATATAAAGCATGTCGCTTTTTTGCAAGAGTAAGTATGTATTGTGGATATGACAAGTAGCGCTCTACCCCTGCCAGAGAAAAAGACAAGTTTCGACAAGTCGGTTTTTATATACGTGATAGCGTTGCATATCATCGGTAATTGGGCTGTATAAATTTCTTTTGGAATGATGATTATATGCTTTACTTTAATTAATATATACAGCGGTAAAAATTGATTGGCAAAATGAGATTGTGAAATATTCCCTAAAATAAAAGCACCACGACAGTGGTGCTTTTATTTTATAATATGATATTCTTTTAAATTGCTTGTTAATTTTTGGTGGAACGTCATTATAAATAGACTGCATAACTTAGTTGTCATAATTATTTTTTGAAATTTTTTCGGTTGGGTAAGCGGTGTTTCCCTCATAATTCTTCAAAAAATTGTGACTGGTTGCTTTTCTGAATTCAAGTGGACTACAGTTTGCATACATACGGAAAGTTCTTGCAAAATGCTGACGGTTGTTAAAACCTACATGAATTCCTATATCAATTATTGGCATACTTGTTGTTGTCAACAATGACATGGCATGGGAAACACGTTGTTGGTTTATATATGAAGTAATATTTGTGTTCATATGCTTTTTGAAAACCGATGAAAGATATGCCGAACTTAGATGCAATTGTTCCGCAATTTTTTTGGTTGAAAGATTATCGTCATACAAATTATCTATAATGTATTTTGTTATTGTGGTTATATTGTGAGAATCAAAATTAGTGGGACTTGAATTGAATGTTTTGGCATTAATAAAGAAGAAATAATAGGTATAGTGATTTAAAAGTAATAAGTTTTCAACGACTTTTTCGGTAAGAGTATTATTGGTAAAATCGGTAACTTTAGGCAGGAAAGAGAGGACATTGAGCATTTCTTCCAACAGCGTTTTTTGCTTTGGATGGCATTTGAGTAGGTAATAATCGCGATCCGATTCTGCAAATTTACGGAAACTTTCCGAATGAGTGTAAAGTTCATTTAAGTGAGTGCAAAACGGCTCGGTGGCATCTAAAGCAAATTCAATATTAAGAATACTTACATCAGGCTCGGTTATATGCAAATAATGATATACACCGCTGTTTATGAAGATATAATGATTTTCGGGAACAGTTACTTTGAATTTGCGTTCACTGTTGCTAGAAATAATGTAAATATCAAAATTACCTTTAGAAGCATACATTACTTCCAGTACATTGTGGCGGTGAAATTGCATTTCGAAATTAGGTTGAAAGGTTTCTCTGTATCCAAAAGCGGGCATTAAAGGCACGTTTTCTTTACAGGCTTGTATAAGGCGGATAAAGTCACTCATATAATACGATCCTTTCATTTAAATTACCACATCGTAATTCTAACATATATTTTTTTGGACGTAAAGTGAAAAATTTCCCATATGCCGCTTATAAGGGTAATAAATAAAAAAATGTTCCGTCTTTTGAGGTTTTGAACTTTAAAATGCTCCACGCTATTGTGCAAAATGCATTACAATAAGAATGTAAAAATTTAAAAATTGGGAGTTATTGTTATGATAGGCTCAGTAAATAACCAAAAATGGAAATGTTCCTTACTTCGAATTTGTTCCATTTTATTGTGCTTTGTTTTGATAATTTTAATGTTAACTGCATGTAAAAAAGAACCCACAAAATCGGATTCTTCAAGCAGTTCATTAAAGGTTACGGAAAGCACAGAAACATCATCTGTTGAAAATGACGTTGATGACTCTTTTAGTGAAGTTGAAAGTTCTGAAATAACAAGTCACGACAAAAGTACATCTTCTACTAAGGATAAAAATTCTGAATCGTCAGATGATGATTCGTTTACAAAAAACGAGAGTTCAAAAATAACAAGTAGCAATGATAAAGATACATCAAGTTCTTCATTCTCTAGTAAATCTCAAGATAATAGTTCCGCAAATGGTACTTCTTCAATAGACCGTGCCAATACGGTTCAAAATACTGTGGACAGGGCAGAAATGATAACACGCCTTTCAGAACTGAAGGTAAGTGACATAGGTTTCGGATATTACGGTGCTACCCTTGATGATTTTGGAATTAAGACCGATGTCGCTGATATGATAAAGTCGGATTATGCCAATGTATTTACATATTCCGGTGAGTATGCGCTCAAATTGATTGCAGAAAACAATTCAAAGGTTTGGGTAAATGTATATAAATATTATAAAATGATATGCGATGATAAAATCGGTTGGGAAGATTCATTTGATAAAATGGCGAAGGATTTGAAAGACACAGGCTGTTGGGATAGTGTTTTAGGCTGGTATCTTGATGAACCCTTGGAGCACGAAGCGATTTTAACCTTAAGTAAATATGCGTATGAGAAATACAAAAAACGATTTTTTATATGTTATTTTGCTGCATCGATGGCTCCCGAATATTCAGTGCTTGGCTCTTATGATAAAGAGGGTATAAGCGAAAGAACCACAGAATATATTACCGATATTGCATACGACTTATATTGGGACGTTACTACTCACAGAGATGTTTATGAATATGTTAACCGCAGTATGCATAAACGACTTGGGAAAAATAATCCTAAAATCTGGTACATACCTTATCTTGCGGTTTGGGGTAAGGATTTAGAGGAAACGGTAGAGAATCAACAAAATACCAACCTTATTCAATTGGCTCATCTTGAACTTATGTATGAGTTTTTAAAGCAAGAGGAAAACCCAGGCGGTCTTATGTGTTACGCGTATAACGTTGATGATACATCTTTTGAAGACCAATACGGTTGGAAAGAAGCCAACAAACTTTCGGAAGGAATTTTTGATACACTATTCCGCCGTTCAGTTGAGATAGGCAGGGAAATATGCACAGGCAAAAGCGGATTGGACTGATTTGTCGGTGCTTAAAAATATTAATTTTATGAAAGGAATGGTTTAATTTATGAAATCAGGTAAATCTTTTATTTTTGTAAGAATGTTCGCATTACTTATATGTATAGCGATGGCGTTTAGTTGTGTAGGCTGTAAGGGTGATGTCACAACTTCTGAGGTTTGGATATCCTACTGGGAAGACGAAGTTCCTGTTTCGGATGACGGTAAGGAGAGCGGAACTTCATCTGATAACGAAGATGGCGACAAAAATGAAAACGGAACAGGTGGAAAAGATTCTTCTAATAAAGGGAATTCTTCAAAGGATAAAAACGGCACATCTTCGAATGGTAATACCTCTAAAGATAGCACCGCTTCAAAAAACAGCGGTTCTTCTAAAGAGAGTGGCACTACTAACAAAGGCGATGGTTCATCCGATAAGAATGGTGTAACCTTAAAGAGAGACGGTTATACTATAACTTCCAAAGGTTTTCCGATTGTAACTGACGGAAAAGCCCAACTTCATGTAATGTTGCCTTCGGGTACATACGAAACCGAAACCAGCGGTTTTGCTAAAGAATATGAGAAGATGACTGGTGTTAAGGTAAAATACTCCTACTATGAGCGCGGGGATATTTTCACTCTTAAAACTACTCTTATAAAAAGTGGCAACTGCCCTGATATAATTTTTGCTCCCGCAGTTGGTTTTTCAAATGGTGAACTCGAATATTATGCGGGTCAGGGTGTTGTTGCGAATTTAACCTCGTATCTTGATACATGGGGTCCGAATATGAAAGCGGCTATTAAGAATTCGGCTTATGTAGATATTAATAAGGTTATCGGCTTACCCTCTACACCAATCCCTGAGGGCAAGGAACTTGCCGCAACAGGTATGGACGAATTTGCTATGTTTATAAACAAGAGTTGGCTTGATAATTTGGGACTTGATGTTCCCGAAACTACAGACGAGTTCTATGACGTTTTAGATGCTTTTGTAAATCAGGATCCTGACGGAAACGGTAAAAATGATACCTATGGTTACGGTTTAACTGCTTGGAATCCGTCTATGTGGAATATGTGGGGACTTAATATGTCTTGGTATTATCTAGGTGCAACCGATGAAAACGGCAAGACAGACTGGGGTCCGCTTACCGACCAGTACAGAGAGGGTATCCTTTTCTACAAAGAATTATGGGATAATAATCTTTTGTGCAAAGAGGTTATAAATGCGGCAACTACTGCAATCCAAAACAAACATCTCAAGAAGTGCGGTGTTATGGCAGGATGCAATCCTACTTGGATTTTGGATGAGAGTGAACTTAACGACTGGGTTGCTATGGCAACACCCAAGGGTGAGAATACAGGTAATTATAAAGCCGGTATAAAGTGGTCAACAGGTACTACGGGTATGACCAACGGTACACATGGATTTGCTAACTACGGTGTTGTATTTGAATCTTGCAAGGATAAGGAACTTGCGGTTCGTTGGCTCGATTATTTCTATACACAGGATGGTACAATGCTTGCTACTTACGGTCCTGAGGGCAAGGCATATCAAAAGAAAGATAACGGATATAAACTTATTAAAAATGCTTTGAACTTAAGAGACGGTCAGTGGATAGGTGCGTATACTTTCCCATCTATTTCCAATCCTAATATCTTAAAGAATTCCGAAAGTGAAATGACCGCTATCGAAAAAGCACAGACTAAGTATGACAAAGAGTATGAAAGTGCTTCAAGAGTAACTAAGTATTCATATCAGTTTATATCGGAATTCCGCACATACGATGAAATTCAATTACAGGACGATTGGAAACTTCCTAGTTGCGAGTGGGGCTACGAGGCTATTCAAGGTAAGGTTAATATACAGACTGAATGGAATGCTTATGTAGGAAAGCATAGTACATCACGTCAAAAATTAAAGGATTTATACGATAACAAGTTGTTTGCAAGAGTATACGGCTAATAATTGTTGAGTTTTGGTAGGGTTTAAATACTATCAAAAACTATTGTCAGGGAGTAAAACTTATGAATTTTTTTGCAAAACGTAAAAAAGCGATTAAGGTCTTTGGAACCTTAATAACAGTCGGCTTGGTAACGGTGTCTTCTGTTTTCTCTGTTTCGGCTCAGAAACTTACGGAAAAATATGAAGCACTTTATTCAAGTGAGGCTGTGGAATATGTAGAAAAAGAAAGTTACTCCACAGTAAAAAAACAGTGGGAAAGCGAAGGCTTTTCCACTGTGAAAAATCAAATAGTAAAAATCAGCGCTTTGGATTATGAATCTTATGAAGGTGAAAAACCGACAGATAGTACTGTTGATAACCTTTCTTCAGTTTATTGGGATAATAAAACAAAGAGTATCAGTTATAAAATCACGGTTTCAAAAAGCGGTATGTATGCTATACGTATGACATATCGTGCAGAAACAGGCGAAATTCTGCCCGTTTACCGTTCGGTTGCTATTGACGGTGAAATTCCTTATTCACAGTCTGAAAATATAGCACTACAACGCTATTATGCTATGACTGAAGATAATTATTTTAATAGCAACGGCGATGAAATTGCGGCAGAACTTGGAGAACTTGAGGTTTATAAAACCGCATACTTAAGGGATAATGCAGGCGTTTATACCGAACCTTTACTCTGGTTACTTACAGAGGGTGAACACACCATAACTTTCGGTTATATCGACCGCGCAATGTATATAACATCCTTTGAAGTATGCTCTTTGGCTGAAATAGAAGCCTATGAAGATTCAATTCATAAAGAAAAGGCTGATAAAGCCGATAAAACCGATAAGAGTATAGTTTTTCAGGCTGAGGACAGTAAATATCTGAGTTATGTTACAAACAGTGTTTTTACCGGTGTTGCGGACGGTGATCCCGCTAATCTTCCAAAAGGTGTAACAAAGATAAGACTTAATACTATCGGCGGTACGGCTTGGAGCAGTGGAAATCAGGAAATAGCATATAAATTCAATGTTGCTAAAAGCGGTGTTTATAAACTTGCCTTTCGTGTTAAGCAGGCTTGGAATAACGGACTTAGTTCTTACCGCCAAATAAAGATAGACGGTGAAGTTCCTTTTAAAGAACTTTCGGCTTACGAATTTAAATATAACCGAAATTGGTATACAGAAATTTTATCAAATTCTAAGGGTGATAATTATTATGTATATCTTACCGAGGGTGAACATACGTTAAGTCTTTCGGTGGTTATGAATGAGCAGATGGCACAGATAAAGGAAAAAGCCGAGGAAGGTTCAGAACTGTTATCTAAACTTTATCGCGATATTTTGTTAATAACAGGCTCAAACCCTGATATGAATTATGATTATCAACTCCAGAAATCTATAACAGATTTAGAGGAAAGATTAGCATACATAGCAGAACTTGCACAAAGTTCAATTGAACTTGCAACTGAAAATGCAGGCAAAGGCTCCAGTGTTGTAAGTAATTTGGAACTTATTTTAAAAACTGTTACAGAACTTAAGGAAAAACCCGATTCTATCCAAAAGAGAATTGACGATATGGTTGATTCGATGACAGTTCTCGGAACAGTCATATCGGATGTTCAGTATCAACCGCTTTTAATGGATGAAATCGGTATTTATTCTAAAGATACCGAAATAAAGGTCAGAAACTCGAACATTTTTACAAGATTTTGGGCTACGGTTCAAAACTTTATAATTTCATTCAATAAGGATTATACATCTATAGGCGAAACCGATGTAAATGAAAATAGCGGAAAAACTATAGAAGTTTGGGTAAGCCGAGGTAAAGAATGGGCTACAGTTATGCAGGAACTGATTTCTTCTGATTTTATCTCGGAGTACAGTACCGGTGTTAAAATAAACGTATTGCCTACAAATTCCCTTTCGGGAACTATTAATCCTTTGCTTCTTTCCATAACCAGTGGCGATACACCTGATTTAATAGTAGGTGTAGCACCCAATATAGCGGTCGAATATGCAATACGAGATATCGTTGTAGATTATACTCAGTTTGACGATTTTGAGGAAATAAGCAAGCGTTTCCCCAAAAACAGTTTTGCTTCACAGACCTATAATAATGGTGTTTACGGACTACCCGAAACCATAACCTATAATGTTATGATTTACCGCAAGGATATTTTAAACTCATTAGGTCTGGCAGTTCCGAAAAATTGGCAGGAAGTTTATTACCAACTTTTGCCTGTACTTTATCAGAACAGTATGGAAATGACCGCGCCAACCTTTGAAACAATTCTTTATCAAAAGGGCGGTAAGTATTATTCTGATGACGGTCTGAAACCGAGCCTTACAAACGCTGTAGGTCACGAAGCGTTTGAAGAATATATTTCCATGTTTTTGGATTTAGGATTCCCTATAACTGCCGATTTTTATAACCGTTTCAGAACAGGCGAAATGCCTATAGGTATAGCAGATGCAGCCACTTATATGAAGGTGCTGACTGCCGCGCCTGAACTTGCAGATAAATGGGATATATCACTAATTCCCGCATATCAGGATGAAAACGGCAATAAAAACAATACTACGGTAGGATTGCTGGCAACATCCTGTATTATAATGAATGACTCGAATATGAAGGAAGAGTCATGGCAGTTTCTTAAATGGTGGACCTCTGCCAAAACGCAAACGGCATTTGCAAACCGTATGGAAGCAATGCTTGGAACATCGGCTCGTTGGAACAGCGCTAACACAGAGGCATTTGAAACTTTGCCTTGGAGTAGCAATCATAAAGAAGTTATACTACAGGCTGTTACTAATGCTACCGATATTCCTCAGGTATTGGGCGGAAGTATAACCAATGTTGCAATAAATAATGCTAAAAATTCAGCCCTTTATGAAGGCGTTACTCCCAGAGAAGCGCTTGAAAAAGCGGTTGAAACAATAAGCGATGAATTTAAACGTAAACAAAAACTTTATAATATCGGCAGTCAGGAGAACCGAGAAGATGAATAATAATCGACAAAAGGTAAACTTTAAGCGACTAATAAGTGAATATTATCTCGGCACACTGTTTTTTCTGCCATTTTTGATACTTTTTATGCTTTTTACCATAATTCCTATAGGTATAAGTATACTTATAAGTTTCACAGATTATGATATGCTACGTGCCTGGAATTTTGTAGGCATTGAGAATTATAAAAACTTATTTATTTTTGATGAAAATTTTATGTTAGCGCTGAAAAACACCTTGATTATCGGCGGTATAACAGGTCCTGTGGGTTATCTTGCAAGTTTTATTTTTGCATGGGTAATAAACGGGCTTAAACCCCAAAAGGTGTTCGTTATTGCCTTTTATGCACCGTCACTCGCAGGGGGACTTACTATTATATGGGATTATCTTTTCAGCGGTGACCGTTACGGTCTTATAAACAATATACTTATGAATATAGGTATATTGAATGAGCCGATACAGTGGGCAACAAACTCGGATTATATTGTGCCTATAAATATTTTAATTATTATATGGTCGAGCATGGGCACAGGATTTTTGGTTTTTTTGGCAGGTCTTAAGAATAACGATGCCCAACTTTTAGAGGCGGGTCAGATTGACGGAATAAAGAACGGTTGGCAGGAACTCTGGTATATAATTCTGCCTCAGATGAAACCTCAACTGTTATTTGGAGCAATTAACTCGATTTCGGCATCTGTCGGAATATTCCCAACATTTGGCGGATTCCCAAGTCCAAATTACTCGGCACATACCTTGGCGGCACATCTTCAGGATCACGGTTTTTTAAGATTCGAAATGGGCTATGCTTCGGCAATAACAGTTGTTATTTTTATAGTTTCCTTTGTGCTTGGTAAGGTTATTGTTAAGATTTTGGGTGAATCAGGTAAAAAGGAAAGAAGAAATTACAGGAGAGGGCAGTACTAATGGTTAGACATGGTTTAAAAATTAAAATCCATGGGCATGATGCGGTGCGCTTAAACTTTAGCAGATTAGGCGTTTATTTAATCATGGTTCCGCTGGCATTGGTTATGATTCTACCTTTAATTTATGCGATAGGCTCGGCATTTAAACCTCTTGATGAATTATTGAAGTTCCCACCGGTTTTCTTTGTAAGAAGACCTACCCTTAGTAATTTCAGTGATTTGTTCTTGGCGCTTGACAGTTCTTCACTGCCATTTCTAAGGTATTTGTTCAATAGCCTTTTGGTTACAATAGCCGCAGTTGCAGGTGCAATTTTTGTTGATACATTGGGTGGCTATGCCCTTTCAAAAATGAAGATACCTTTCAAGAATTTCTTTTTTAATCTTATTATTATAGCAATGGCGTTCCCTTTGGCAGTTACTGCTGTTCCAAATTACATCATTATTAAATGGCTTAGCCTTTATGATACATATTGGGCGCTTATATTGCCGCTTGTGGCAGGTGCTTTCGGTATATTTTTAATAAAGCAGTTCTGCGATCAGTTGCCTATAGCCCTTATTGAAGCGGCAA
>JAZQHI010000046.1:0-26835 GCA_045540535.1 Acutalibacteraceae bacterium
CTTTTAACGGTAAAATGGTAAAGAAAATCGATTTACAAGGCAGATTTGAAATGATAAAATAAATTAATACCAAAAAAATGAATGATGATGCAACATTAGTACATAAATCTGAAACATAACGCCATTGTTATTTTCATTGAAAAATGATAAAATTGTTGTGTAAAATCTATAAATATTGCTAATTGGGAATATGCGGTTTTGAATGACTTTCCAAAATTGGTTTTTTATGGAGTTTTATGGTTTGGTTAATGCTGCAACATCTGTTTTGCAGCAATATTGTAAGGAAAGGATAACGTTTATGAGCAGGAAATCTATTTTAAAAACAATAGGTTCAATTTCACTTGCCGCCGCTATGTTGGTTCAAACTGCAACCGTAGCAGGCGCACAAACCCTTGCCGACAGACTGAATTATACTGATAGTTCGGCGGTATCGGATATTCTTTACGATACTTATTATTACAATGAGTATCTTAAAGATAACAAAATGGATACGGAGGGTTCTTTTGAGAGCGATATTGACCTTTTCTCCTACGTTGCAGGAAATCCCCTTGTTAAAGAGGATAAGGAAAAGGGCAAGGTAATCTATACCGACCATGCCAATGCCGATGTTACATATAAAATCACCGTCCCTGCTGACGGTTTGTATGAATTCTTTGTTGAATATTACTGTGTTGACGGTAACTCACAGGATATTGCAAGAGGTATTATGATTGACGGCGAATATCCTTTTGACGAGGCAAAGAACGTTTTCTTCCAGAGAAGTTTTATCGACTCGGCAAAACCGAAAACCAACAACCTTGGTGACGAGGTTATGCCCTCTCAGGTTGAGGTTAAGGAATGGAAAACAACCGCTCTTTACGATAACGGCGGTATGTATGGCGAGCCCCTTAAATTTGCCCTCACCGCAGGTGAGCACCAATTAACCTTAGTTTTCATTAACCAACCCGTATTAATTTCTAAAATCACCATCAAATCCGCTAAAAATCTGCCCTCTTACAAGCAAGTTAAGGCAGAATATAAAGAAAAAGGCTACAAGAATGTTAAAGACAGCGTAAGATTTGAAGCCGAGTCTTTTGACAACATTCTTAATAAGAGTGCTTCTTCTATACTTATCGCTTCCGACTCGGATGCTACTATGACACCTTTGGCTATCACTTCAAGAAAGTACAACGGTATCGGCGGCGGCACCTGGAACTCAGGCGGCGACAGTATTACTTGGAAATTCGAAGTTAAAAAGGCGGGCCTTTATAAATTAGCCTTAAGAAGTGTGCAAAACGCAAACAACGGTATGCCCGCTTCAAGAAGAATTGAAATTGACGGCGAAATTCCTTTTGCTGAGATGGCTGATTACGTTTTCGAATATGATCCCAAGTGGCAGACTAATACAATCGCCGATAAAAAGGGCAATCCTTATCTTTTCTATCTTGATGAGGGTGAACATACCCTTAAAATGACCGCAGTTAACGGCGGTATTACCGATATTATTCATAAGGTATCTGAGGCTAACTCAATGCTTTCTAACTGTTATCAGAATATAGTTATGGTAACGGGTCAGTCCCCCGACCTTAACTATGATTACGAGTTAGACAAGTCCATACCTTCACTTCTTGATGACATAAGAGCAATCATTAATGTTCTTGTTGACTGCGTTAACGGTTTGCATAAGTTGACTAACGAAACTGCAACTGTTGAAAACAGTATCCGTCAAGCAATTGATACTTTAAAGGGTTATTATGATGATGTTGATGCAATTCCTTCAGGTCTTACCGACTTTACATCAACCCTTACGAATATGGGTGACTGGCTCACAACCCTTAAAACACAGCAGTTATTCCTTGATTATATAGTTTTTGCAGCCCCCGACGAAGAACTTGCTAATCCGAAACAGACCTTTATTGATTTGGTTGTTAATACATTTAAAAACCTTTTCCTTTCATATACTAAGGACTATAACGCTGTAGGTTCGTTAAACGGTGAAGTTGGCGAAACTACTAAAGAACTTGAAGTTTGGCTTTCAAAGAGTAAGGAATGGGCAGAAATCATTAAGGACTTGGCAGACGGTGAGTTTGCTATTGAACACAACGTAAACTTAAAGGTTAACCTTTTGCCTGAGGGTGCTTTTGCAGGTACCGTTAATACACTGTTGTTGGCGGTTAATGCTAATCAGGAACCCGACGTTGTTCTTAATATGGCTCCCGGTAATACCGCTGAATATGCAATTCGTGGTGTTATTAAAAACCTTGCCGAATATAAGGATTTTGAAGAGGCTAAGAAATATACTTTAAGCCAACTCTACAACAGTATTTCGTATGGCGGCGGCGTTTACGGTATGCCCGAAACTATCGAATTCAAGTCACTTATTTACAGAACCGATATTTTTGAAAAGTTAAAGATAGATGTTCCTGATACCTGGGATGAGGTTTATAATGAAATGCTTCCCAAACTTTATCAGAACAATTTGCAGATGTATATTCCGGTAGACTTTAACCTGTTCCTGTTCCAGAACGGCGGTCAGATTTATACAGATGACCTTAAGAAGAGCGCTCTTGACAGCGATGCTTCTTTCAGAGCATTTGACCAGTTCATCGGCAACTATCAAGATTACGGTTTCCCGTATCAAGTAAGTTTCCTTAACCGTTTCCGTACAGGTGAAGTTCCTGTTGGTATTGGCGGTATGGCAGATTATCTTACTATCGCATACGGCGCTTCGGAACTTGTAGGTAAATGGGCAATCGCACCTATTCCTGCAAACGTTAATGCGGACGGTTCACTTAACCGTTCAACAGGCGCGGCTTTAGGTACAGTTTCTGTAATAATGGAAACCACAACCGAACCCGAACTTTCTTGGGAATTCTTAAAGTGGTGGACTTCGGCAGATACTCAGTCACAGTACGGTCAGCGTCTTGAATCGGTACTCGGTCTTTCTGCAAGATGGGGTACGGCTAACCTTGAAGCCTACCGTTCACTTCCCTGGAGTGTATCTGAGTTAGAGGTTATTGAAACAAGTTGGAAAGGCGTTGTTGAAACACCTTATGTTCCTGGTAGTTACTTTACCACACGTCATATGACAAACGCTATTTCAAGATGTATGACCGGTGGCTACAAACCCCGTGCATCCTTGGAAGAAGCAATCGAAGCAATTAATATAGAACTCGAGCGTAAGCGCGAGGACTTAGGACTAGATGATTAAGGAGGAGAGAAATAATGAAATCTAAATCTTTAGCAGTAAAGAAAGATAAATCGTTAAGCAGCAGAACACTTGCAATACTCTTCTTTCTTCCCTTTTTCGTTTTGTTCTGTTTGTTTACTTTAGCCCCTGTTGCACAGTCGGCACTTTACAGTATTACAAACTTTGACCTACTTAACCGTAATGATTTTGTTGGTATAAACAACTATAAGCAGTTGTTCCTTAACGACGAAATATTCCTTTTAGCCCTTAAAAATACATTGGTATTTGCTTGTATTGCAGGTCCTATAAGTTACTTTATGTCATTCGTTATGGCGTGGGTACTTAACGATTTAAAGGGCAGAACCGCTTTTGCGTTGGCTTTCTATGCACCGTCAATTACAAGTGGTACTGCAATGGCAGTTATCTGGCTTTATTTCTTCTCGTCAGATAGTTACGGTCTTATAAACAACGCACTTATGCGTTTGGGATTAATTTCTACACCGGTACTCTGGAATCAGGACGTTGACCTTATTCTTCCTGTATGTATTTTCATTCAGGTATGGATGGGTATGGGTACAGGATTCCTTGTATTTATGGCAGGTCTTCAGAACGTTAACCAGGAACTTTATGAAGCAGGCGCGATTGACGGTATTAAGGGCCGTTTCGCAGAACTCTTCTATATAACACTTCCTCAGATGAAGCCTCAGTTACTTTTCGGTGCTATTAATACAATTTCGGGTTCATTCGGCGTATTTGATGTTATCACTTCGTTTGCAGGATTCCCGACACCTAACTATGCAGGTCATACACTTGTCGCGCATATTTACGACTATGCATTCCAAAGATACGAAATGGGTTACGCTTCGGCAGTAACCGTTGTACTGTTCTTAATCACATTCTTGTTTGGCCGACTGGTTTCATTCCTGTTATCCAGCAAAGACGAATAAGGGGAAGGGGAGGAAATTATGAGAGTCAGAAAAGGATTTCACATCCGATTAGGAAAATTACATATTAAAATTTCGGTTTCGCGTGTTTTTGTTTATCTTTTTGTTTTGGCTTTGGTTTGCTTCACCGCATTACCGCTTGTGTATGTTATTTGTACTGCATTTAAGCCTCTTGATGAACTTTTGCGCTTCCCGCCTCAGTTCTTTGTGAAAAATCCGACGATTGATAACTTCCGTGACTTGCTTTTAGCAACGGGAAGTAGTTCGGTACCGTTTTTAAGATACGTTATGAACAGTGTGTTCATTTCTGTAATTACGGTTATGCTTACAATTTTCGTTTCTTCTATAGGCGCTTACGGTCTTGTTAAACTTGACCTGCCTTTTAAGAATCTTATATTCAGCATAATAGTTGCAACCCTTATGTTCCCAAGCACACTTAACACAATACCTAACTATCTGGTTGTTAATAACTTAGGGTTAATGAATACATATTGGGCGCTGATTATTCCTAAAGTTGCAGGTTCGTTCGGCTTCTTCTTCGTAAAGCAGTTCTGTGACCAGTTACCGAACGCTTTGTTAGAGGCTGCCCGTCTTGACGGTGCTAATGAATGGCAGATATTCAGTAAAATAGTTTTCCCGTTTATGAAACCTGCTTGCAGTACCTTGGTTGTGTTCTCGTTTACAGCGAGTTGGAACGATGCATTCGCTCCTATGGTTTATATCACCGATACCGCTATGAGAACCTTGCCTTTGGCACTACAGTCTATCGGTAGCGGAGCCGCTCTTACAAGAGCAGGCGCTATGGCTGCGGCTACTTTGCTTTCTACATTGCCTACAATTGTAATTTACACTCTTATGCAGCGTCGTGTAATTGCTACTATGGCACACTCAGGTATTAAGTAAGGAGGGGACAGTATATGAAAAAGGCTATTTGCTTATGTGTTGTTGTAATTTTGCTTATGGCAAGTTTTGTATTGCCGGCTTCGGCAATTATGCCCTTTAGCAACAGTTACATTCTTGATGAAGACAAACGTATAACTGTTCCTACCCTTTTTGAAAATGTAGACGTTATAACAGAATTTAAAGGTCTTGAAAACAAAAAACTAAATGACCCGCAGGACATTTATTATGATGCTAACGGTTTTTATTACGTTGCAGATACAGGTAACAACCGTATTTTAAAACTTGATAAAAACTTTAATGCTTTGGCAGAAATCAAAGAGGCTGACGGCAAGAGTTTCTCTTCACCGACAGGCGTTTCTGCCGATGCTCAGGGCGATGTTTATATTGCCGATTCAGGTAACGGACGTATAGTGCATTTGGATAAAAACTTCCAATACATTGAAAGTTTCGTAAAGCCTGATTCTGACTTGCTTTTTGATGTTGAGTATTTCTCACCCTCAAAAGTAGCGTTTGACCCCGTTAGTAACTTTATATATGTTATTCAGGGTAAACAATTTATGAGAATTGACGCTCTTAACGATTTTAAGGGCTACGTTGGTGACAATAAGGTTGGTTTTGATTTGTGGGATTACATTTACCGCAAGTTCGCTACCGAAAAGCAGAAAATGCAGATGGTTAAGCGCGAGCCTGACTCTTATTCAAACTTCTGCCTTACTGATGAAGGTAAACTTTACGCCATCGGTCTTGCAGAAAAGCAACGTATTAGTATTATCAATACTGTAGGTAGCAATACCTATCCTACAGGCGATTACGGTGAAACAGTTTATGATACCAACGGTGTAGCAACTAAACCGATACTTACCGATATCGCTGTAAACAGTTATGATATTATATTTGTTTCGGAACAGAATACAGGCTGTATCTATCAATACGACAGCGAGGGTAACCTTTTAGGTGCTTTCGGCGGTAAGGGTACAGGCAAATCTGTTTTCAACATTATAAGTTCTATCGTTATAGGTGAGGATGATTGCCTTGTAACGCTTGACTCTGCTTTGGGCAGAATTCAGGTTTTCAAACCCACTGATTTTACCGAAACTATTCATAAAGCAATTTCGCTTTTTGAAGACGGTAAGTATGACGAAGCATACGAACTTTGGGTAAATGTCAGAAAGAAGAATTCTAACTATACATTAGCCCGTCAGATGATTGGTAAGATAGAATATAAGAACGGCGAATATGAGTCGGCTAAAGAAGAGTTCTATCAAGGTGAAGATCAGGAAAACTACGGTAAAACCTTTGAAAAGTTAAGATACGATTTGTTCCAGAAACACTTCGGTCTGGTTGTAACGGTAGTTGCTGTTGTTTTTGCAGTGGTTATAGTGCTTATTAAACTAAGCCGTAACTTTATTAAAAAGCTCAGACAAGATTTGTGGGGCGGAAAGGGAGTGCATTAAAGTATGTGGTGGTTAAAAGGCGCTTTTATGATGCTTTTTCATCCAATGGAAATGATAACGCTCGTTAAACGTAAGCGTAAAGAAATTCCGTTTTTAGCAATATTCACTCCTTTCGCTTTGTGTGCATTGCTTAGAGTTATTTCGGTTTATACCGTTAATTACACCGTTTCTGCTATTCAGCCGCAAAACGCTAACCTTTTCCTTGAGGTAGGCTCCGAAGTACTTATAGTTATTTTGTGGGCATTTGCTTGTTACGCGTTTATGACAATTGTGGGCGGTGAGTCAACCTTTAAGGAAACTATTTGCCTTAGCGCTTTTAGTATGACACCTATTATTGTAATCCGTCCTATAATGATTATAATTTCGCAGGTTCTTGCTTTTTCCGAAAAAGGATTTTACGATGCACTTAATATGCTGATGTGGATATGGGTAATAGTTTTGCTTTATGTCTGCTTTAAGGAAGGCAATAATATTTCCTTCTGGAAGTCAATTTTCTTCTGTCTTATAATTATTATTGCAATGTTCCTTATCGTAATTGTGCTTTTACTTGCTTTTGCATTGGATTCACAGATATTCTTGTTCTTCCAGGAACTATTTTCTGAGATGAACTTCTTATTCAGGTAACAGAAAGGGTGGCTTAAATGAAAAAGAAGACTAAGGTTCTTATTACAGTTATCTCTTTAATTCTTGTTGTAGCAATCGCCCTTGCTGTATATTTGATAATTCCTAAAAAGAATATCAACTACAGTTTGTTAGATGAAAAGGTTGTTGATTTACCCAAGTATTCTGATGCCGCGCTACCTAGTGACAATGTAGTTGTTTTAGGTGAAGTAAACGGCAATAAACTCACATATCAAAGAGATATTATGGCATTCACTGTTAAGAATGCCGCTACACCTACTGTTTTTACAAGCGGTGTAGCCTCGGCGTATTACACTCCCACGGGGGATGCTTCTGCCGATAAAGGTATGTATACCCTCTGTCAAGTAGGTTATACAGATTTTAAAGGTCTTGAAGATGTTTTTGACACCGTAAGTACAGAATGTAATATCACCGAAAAGAAATTAGAAAACGGTATCGCGTTAGAACTTGAATTTCCAAAGTTCAAAATCAGTTTCACTGTTGAAATTTGGTTAAATGAATACGGTATCAAGGCACGTGTACCTGCAGATTCTATCAAAGAAAAGGATATGTACGGAATCACCGCTATTACCCTTTTCCCAGTTATGGGTTCTGTTCAGACTACCGAAAACGGATTTGCTTTATTCCCTGACGGTAGCGGTTCGCTTTACAAGTTCGGCAGTTCTACCGATACAAGCCCCATATCAACCGCTTGCTATTTTGAAAATTCCTTTGATCTGGACGAAGTTGAAGAGCGTATTTATCAGGCACAATACAATGTTATGCTTCCTGCTTACGCTATAAGCGACGGTGTTACAGGCGTTGTGGGTTATATTACCGAGGGTGACGAAACCGCTTCGGTTAATTTAGCACCTGCATTCGGTGCTACAGGTAGAAACCGCGTTTCTGCATCTTGTATGTACCGTAAATCTTATTCTTACATTTCACCAAGTAACGTAGAAATCGTTGAGGTTGAAAAAAATCTTTCGGCAGGTAACTACAGTGTTCAGTATTTCTTTATGGATAATACTGACCCTGCTGTCAGTACCGCTGCTAAAAACGGTGACTATATCACATATTCCGATGTTGCCGCTGTTGTAAGAGATTTTATGTTAAATAAAAATCTTATTAACAAAGAATCAGGTAATAATGATTCTGTTAAGGCAAATCTTCAAATAGTTATGGCTGCTAAGGGTAATTCGGGTATGGATACCTCGATTAAAGCCCTTACCGCTTTTGACGATGTTAAGAAAATTATTGAGGAGATTGACGAGGACAGCCGTGACGATTTGCGAGTTTATATGCTCGGTTGGCAAGAAGGCGGTTACGGACTTAACCCCTCGGGCGATAAAATTTCAAGCGAATTAGGTAAAAAGGAAGATCTTAAATCCTTAAATAAATACCTTGCCGACAGTAAGATAGAATCTTATATGGTTGCGGATTATATCTATGCAATCAAGGGTGGCGTTGGCTTTAACCAAAACGGTCAGGCAGTTTATAATGAAATGAATCTTCCTATAACCAATGCTGCTTATTCTGATTATTTACGTAACTCATTAGTTGAACTTGAAACCTTTATCAAGAACCGAATTCCTTACTTTAAAGAGGTTGGTGCAAACGGCGTTGGCTTTGAAAAGGTTGGCTACTATTTGTATGATGACTATAGCGCAGGCGGACGTCTTACCCGCGCACAAACTGCCTTGGCAATGCAAAAAACAGGTAAGGTTTCAAAAGATGAAAAACTTAATGTAGCAGTTCAGGGCGGTAACGCGTATATGCTTCCTGTAGCGGATGTAATTTACGATTTGCCCGAAAAATCAGGCGAAATGGTACAGATGGAATATTCCGTTCCGTTCTATCAGATGGTAGTTCACGGTACAATTCCGTATACCGGCAATATCGCAGGCAATATGTCTGCTGATTATACTCAACAGAAGTTGAAATGGATTGAGTATGGCAGCCAACCCAGTTTTGTGCTTACATACAATTCGTCAGAACTTTTAAAGAACACTTATGCTGATGTGGCTTTTGCTACCGATTATAAAGAGCATATCGAAACCGTTAATGAGTGTGTTAAAGAGTTTAATACCAAACTCGGATTCACCGCTAAAGAAAAAATGGTTGAGCATAAGGTGCTCGGCAACGGTGTTGTTTCTGTAAAATATGAAGGTGGCAACACGGTTTATATCAACTATAATGAAGAGGCTGTGGAAGCAAACGGTCTTAAAATTCCTGCAGAGGATTATGTTGTTGTGAAAGGAGGAAATGCACAATGAAATTCAGAAAACCTACCGTAACTGAGCGTCGTAACGCGCTTTCGGGTCTGGCATTTATTTCACCCTGGCTTATAGGATTTTGCCTTTTCTTTGCATTTCCTTTGTTCCGTTCAATTCATATGAGTTTTGTTCAGGTTTCTGCTTGGGAAGATTACATCTATGAATTTGTAGGATTTAAGAATTACATATACATTTTCAGAGAAGATGCTTGGTATGTAAAACACTTTGTTACAACAATTAAAGAAATGTTGGCGCAAATTCCGCTTACTAACGTTTTTGCAATGTTTATTGCAATTCTTCTTAACAAAAAGTTCCCTGGAAGAACCGCTTACAGAACAATATTCTTCCTACCCGTAATTTTGGGTTCAGGTTTCATTATGTCGCAACTTTTGGGCCAAGGCGTTCAAAGTGAGGCTATGGAAACTGCTCAGAACGTATTGCTTCCTATGGAAGTTAAGATTTACCTCGGCGGTGAACTTACTGCACTTGTTACCGACTTCCTTAGTCTTATAACTTCTATTCTTTGGAAGTGCGGCGTTCAGATTGTAATTTATCTGTCAGGTCTTCAAAGTATTTCACCCTCGCTTTACGAGGCGGCTCGCGTTGACTCTGCAACAGAATGGGAAATGTTCTGGCTTATTACTCTTCCGATGCTTTGCCCCATTATTCTTATGAACCTTATTTATTCTCTTGTTGACTGCTTCATTAATGCAGATAACCTGTTGTTTAAACACATTCAGAATATAGGTTTCGCAGGAAATAAAGAATTTGAAGTGGCTTCGGCAATGAGTTGGGTGTTCTTCTTATTCGTATTGTTATTGGTTGGCATAATTTTTGCAATTATGAAACCGTTTGTTAACAGAGTTAAGGATTAAGGGAGGGATACACTTGAATAATAACTTGGTTAGAAAATTAAAAGACATTGAATACACTTCAATACTTTTTAAGGTTGTAGTTTATTTATTGCTTACAGGTTTGGCATTCGTTTTCCTGTATCCCTTTATGAGTATGATAATCGACTCTTTTAAGAGTTATAGCGATATCACCAATAACACTGTTAAGTGGATTCCGCGTGATGCAACAACCGCCAACTATGTTTTGGCCTTTGAAGCGCTTGACGTTTTGGGTACCAGTTGGAACTCGGTTTTAGTTACTGCGCTCAGTACTTTGGGTCACGTAGCATCATGCTCGGTAGTAGCGTACGGTTTTGCACGTTTTAAATTCCCCTTAAAAAGCGCATTGTTTACAATCGTTATTTTAACATTCCTTATCCCTACTCAAACTATTATAATTCCGTCTTATATTACTTGGTCCAACTTCGGATTGGATAATACATTTTTACCAATGATTTTGCCGACCTTCTTCGGTTTCGGTCTTCGCGGCGGTATATTTATTTTCCTTTTCTGGCAGTATTTCTTAAAGATTCCTAAATCTTTGGAAGAAGCCGCTTTGATAGATGGTTGCGGACCTTTTAAGACATTCCTTAAGGTTGTTTTCCCGACAACCGGTTCTACACTTATTGTTTGTATCTTGCTTTCAATTGTGTGGCACTTTAACGATTCTTACGAACCTTCAATTTACCTTTATTCAACCGAAAAATATATGTTACCTCAAATGCTTGAAATGTTAAACTCAATGCTTTCTCAAATGCAGAATGATATTTCGGGCGGTGCAGCAGGTGTTGGCGGCGCTGTAGAGCAGATTGCCAACGAAGTTCAGGTTATGTACCACAGAGGTGTTGTAATGGCGGCTACTACTATCTGCTTATTACCCCTTTTCATCGTTTACATAGCCCTTCAACGTAAATTTATCGCAGGTGTTGAACGTTCGGGTCTTACCGGTGAATAAGTTTATATTTTAACCTTAATATTGCACTGTCGAATTATCTTTATTCGGCAGTGCAACAAAGTATATAGACCATTTTTATATCTATTATTTGTATTTAACTTACCTAAAGGCAGGTTTTGAATATGAAAAAAACATTAGCAAACGGCATGCCTTATGCTGTGAATAAAATTGGTTTTGGTATTTACCACTTCGGTCAGCCGGGTAGAGATAGCCGCGGTTACCGTGACAGCAACTATTTCGCGCATGACGGTTATGACCGTGAAATGTGTGACTACCAAGAAAATCTTGATTATATGAACTTCTATATCTACCGTTTGGATAGAAGCGACCGCGACCACCTTAGAAGAATTAAGGAAATGGGCTGTGGCACATGGGTTTACTATTTCCCTGTAGTGAGAGCCGAAGTAGGCGGTAAAAAGGTTTCCTTTTTAAAGGCTGGTTGGAAAGACGAGATTGAAAGATTAGTTCAGGAAACCAAGGATGCTGGTCTTTGGGATGCTGTTATCGGCTTTCAATATGATGAACCGCTCGGTCAGATGACAAACGATTTGTTTGAAGAATTTTCGGGTTATATGGCGAAATTTGGCAAAAGGCAGATGAGTATATTCTCTAATTACGAAATTCACGGTACATATCCGCAGGCTTCTGACCCTGAATTTGGTACGGAATTTCATGTTATAACTCCCAAAAGTTGCCGCTTTTTAACCGATGTTGGATTTGACTGGTACAGCCACCACGATTACGATAAATTTAATTATCAGACCGATGAACTTATAAGGGTTATGGGTAGAGATAATTTTTATGTGTGGCAGGTGCCTTGTACCTGGACATTCTTTAATAATCCTGCATTAAATATTGATGAGGATTATTGTTTAGAGAGTTTAGAGGTTTTTTATAAGTTATTGCTTGACCGCAAGAACCCAGGTGGACTTTTCTGCTATAACTGGCGTTCTTGGAGAAGTAATGAAAGTCTTGATTGGCGTTTTGACCTTAAAAACCCTGAACGCTGGAGTAGGTTAGAGCAAAGAATGATAGAAATAGGTAGAGAACTTCGCGAAATTGAACTTTGCGAACTTGATTTATATTCGCATTTGAAAGATTACGAATAAAAAATGTCGAAAGGCAGGTTTTGAATATGAAAAAAACATTAGCAAACGGCATGCCTTATGCCACAGATAAATTAGGCTTCGGTATTTACCACTTTGGTCAGGCGGGTAGAGATAGCCGCGGTTACCGTGACAGCAACTATTTCGCACATGACGGTTATGACCGCGAGATGTGTGACCACCAAGAAAATCTTGATTATATGAACTTCTATATCTACCGTTTGGATAGAAGCGACCGCGATAATCTCAGAAGAATCAAGGAAATGGGTTGCGGCACATGGGTTTATTATTTCCCTGCTGTTATGGTTGAAATTAAGGGCAAAAAATCTTATCAGTTAAAGGCCGGCTGGAAAGACGAAATCGAAAGATTAGTTAAAGAAACCAAGGATGCAGGTCTTTGGGATGCCGTTATCGGCTTCCAATATGATGAGCCTATGCTTCATGTTGATGTTGACGTATTTGAAGAATTTTCTGAGTATATGGCAAAATTCGGCAAAAGACAGATGTCAATTTTCTCACTTTATGAGATTAAAGAGGGTACACACCCAAGGTCAACCGACCCTGAGTTTGGTATGCTTGAACATGTTATAACCCCACGTTCATGCCGTTTTTTAACCGACGTTGGTTTTGACTGGTACAGCCATGCAGATTACGATAAGTTCAATGAACTTATCGATATAATGATTAAAATGATGGGCAGAGATAATTTCTATATCTGGCACGTGCCTTGCACATGGACTCGTTACAATTCTCCCGATGCTACAGAGGATTTCTGCATAGAAAATCTTAATGTACTTTATAAATTGTTGCTTGACCGCAAAAACCCAGGCGGACTTTTCTGCTATACTTGGCGTTCTTGGAAAAGCAATGAGAGTCTTGACTGGTTGTTCGACCTTAAAAATCCTAACCGTTGGAACAAATTAGAGGAAAGAATGATTGAAATCGGTCGTGAAATTCGCGAAATGACTTTAGGCGAACTTGACTTAACTTCACACCTGAAAGATTACGAATAATTTATTTCGAAAGGCGGCAATGGTATGGAGAAAAAATTAGCAAACGGTATGCCTTATGCTATGGATAAAGTGGGATTTGGTATTTACCACTTTGGTCAAGCCGGCAGAGATGCCCGAGGCTATAGGGATAATAACTATTTTGCGCATAGCGGTTATGACCGCGAGATGTGCGACTATCAGGAAAATCTTGATTATATGAACTTCTATATCTACCGTTTAGATAGAAGTGACCGCGACCATCTCACAAGAATTAAGGAAATGGGGTGCGGCACATGGGTTTATTATTTCCCTGTTGAGAGGGTAGAAATTAAAGGACAGTTTGAAATACACCTGAAAGCAGGCTGGAAAGACGAAATCGAAAAATTGGTTCAGGAAACCAAGGATGCTGGTCTTTGGGATGCAGTTATCGGCTTCCAGTATGACGAGCCGTTAGGCGGTATGCATAATGAGATTTTCGAAGAACTTACCGGCTATCTTGCAAAATTCGGCAAAAGACAAATGGCTATTTTCTCGATGTATGAAATTCGCGAGGGCACTCATCCCCGCGCTTGCGACCCCGAATTTGGTACCGAATTCCATATAATCACACCAAAAAGTTGCCGTTTTCTTACCGATGTCGGTTTTGACTGGTACAGTCACGCCGATTACGATAAGTTCAGCGATTACCTTGACGAACTTATCAAAATGATGGGCAGAGATAACCTTTATATCTGGCATGTTCCTTGCACCTGGACCCGTTATAACGATCCTAATGCTACGGAAGAATTCTGCCTTGAAAACTTTAATGTGCTTTATAAATTATTGCTTGACCGCAAGAACCCAGGCGGACTTTTCTGCTATACATGGCGTTCCTGGAGGAGTACCGAGGGTCTTGACTGGCGCTTTGACCTTAAGAATCCTGAGCGTTGGAATAAGTTAGAGGCTCGTATGATTGAGGCGGGTCGCGAACTTCGTGAAATGAAACTCAGCGATATTGATTTGTATGCGCATTTAAAGGATTACGAATAAATCTTTCCACTAAAGGCCGATAAGTTTAAACTTGTCGGCTTTTAAAACAAGAGGTGCTTTTATGTACGAAATTTTTGACCAAAATAAAAAACTGCTTGGCGAATTTGTGCCCGATTGCGCAGGTTTTAATATAAAATCACTTAACTTGCCTGCGGCTTGGGAGTATATATATCAAAACCGTGATATACTCGTTAAGGTTGACCAATTCGGTCCTGTTTATGCGCAGGCAAATCCCCCTGCGGACGTTATGCTTTTCAGGCGTGAAAACGCGCAAAAGTTCTCAAATTGGCTCGTTTGGATTAAAAAGCAAGGGGAAGAAGCCTTTAATAATTTCTTCCGTCCCCAGATTAACGGCGCTAATGCTAATGCCGAACCCGAAAATGTAAACATAACCTTTTTGCCCGAAAAGGCGGTTTATGAGTTTACTTATGAGAAGTTAAAAGTTAAAACCGAACTCGCAATTCCCTTAAAGGGCAAAGAAATTGTAATGAAATTAAGCATTACTAATATTGGCGACGCGGCAGACTTAAAGGTTAAACCCTTTTTAGTGCCCTATTGCAACGAGTCAATGTTAGCCCCTTGGGATAAAAACGAGTGGTATTTAAAGAGCGGTTTCGGTAATGAAGAAAACAAGGGCGTTTTTTGGACCGAACTGCTTAACCCTGCAGGTGATAAATCCAAAAGGCGCACAATGGTTTTATTAACCGACGGCGAAAACCTTAAAAATGTTGAGTTGAGCCTTGAAAAATTTGTGGGTAACGGTTCGGTTTACTGCCCCGAATTTGCGGTTGACGGTAGCCTTAGAATTGCGGCAAACCGTGATAGCGGTTACGGCGTTTATATGGAAGAAACCCAAATTTACGCCTGCCCACCCGTTTATGCTATGGAATATGATTGGCATTTAGAGTCGGGTGAAACCAAGGTTTTAACACAGGTGCTTTCTATGCCGCAAAATGCTGAAAACGGCGCTATGGCGGATAAAGATACAGCGCTTAAAACACTTGAATGGTTCGATAATGCTAAGTTTGAAAGCAAAATCGCAGATGTTAAGGCTTTTTACGATAATATTTATACCCTTAACCGAATTGAAACTCCCGACGAACTTTTCAACTACTATATTAACTATTGGCTGCCGCTTCAAATGAATTGGGTGGCATCCCTTGACCGCGGTTGGCCAAGCGGAATGCGCGGCACAAGAGATAGCGCAAGCGATTATACCGCCCTTATTTACACCGACCTTAAAAGTTGTAGGGAAGTGTTATTAACCTTACTTTCTTGCGAGAGGACGGACGGTTGGTTCCCCCGTCAATACTCGGCGGCAGGCAGAAAGGGTAAGCACGATTTGCGCCCTTATTCCGACAGTGGCGCTTGGGTGCTTGAATTCTTCTATAAATATGTGACCTATTCGGGCGATTACGGTGTAGCCGATGTTAAAATTCCGTGGCTTGATTGTGATGATGAATCAACCGTTTGGGAGCATATACTTAAAATTATGGATTACTATACCGATGACGAAAATATCGGCGAGCACGGACTTTGTAAAATACGCGGCGGCGATTGGCTTGACGCGGTGAACTTTGCCGGTCTTGAGGGTAGGGGCGAATCGGTAATGGTAACAGCGCAAGCGGTGCTTATTTTAGGTCAACTTGCAGAACTTTGTGAAAAACTCGGCCGCAATACCGACCGCATACCGAATTATAAACTTAAAATTGAAAGTTTTAAGAAAAATCTTAATTCCTATGCTTTAAACAGCAAGGGTTATTATAACGGAGTGTTTAACGATAACGGAAAATGGATTTTTTCTGATAACGACCCTGACGGTTTTGAGCGTCCCTACGGACCTGCGAACTGGTTTGCAGTAATAAGCCGCACAGCAGACGAGAACAAGTTAGACAACGTTTTCGCTATTACAGAAAAACTAAAAAGCGAATTCGGGTTCAGACTTTTTTATCCTGCTTTGGGGGCTACTCCCATAGAAAAGGTGGGCAGAATTGCCAGTGGTGACGTTCCTGCATATATGGGGGAAAACGGCAACGTTTATAACCACGGTTCACAGGGCTTTTTGGCTCGCGCATTAGCAAAGGCGGGCCGCGGCGACCAACTTTTTGATGTTTTAAAATGGATGCTACCGTGTTATCAGGATAAGCACCCGACCTACGCTGCAATGACCGCGCCTTACGCTATAGTTAACTGTTGGCAGGAGTTACCGTCCTTTAAACATCGGGGTATGCTCAGTTTCCTTACGGGTACTGTAGCAATGTGTGTAAGGGGTGCTTACGAATGGCTCGGCGGAATTGACTATACCGCAAACGGAATTGAAATTTCACCCGTTATGCCAAATAGTTGGGACAAGATGTCTTTATCTCTGGGATTCAGAGGCGGTAAAATTAATCTGTCGGTTAAGCGCACAGGCGAAAAATCGCTTACCGTTAACGGCAAGGCTTTAGCAGTTAATAAGCCTGACGACAAAAAATATAACGAATATTATTTTGTGCCCAATGATATACTTTTGGAAACCGAAAATATTATTGAGGTAACCGTTTAATTAAAATAAAAGGTACTAAAAAACGCCGATTCTTTTGAATCGGCGTTTCGTTATATAGATTGACAAATAAAAGGATATGAATTATTATATTAGTAATGGGAGATGGGTAAATATGATAAAAAAAGTATTAAGTTATTTTCTTGTATTTTCGCTTTTGATTTCACTGTTTTCGAGTAATATATCTGCAGAAAATGCATATGTCAGAGGCGATCTTGATAATAACGGTGCATTTAATGCTATTGATTTGGTATTATTGAGAAAGTATTTATTTAACGGCATGACGACTCAAAGTTATTCAGCGGATATTAATGTAGATAATATAATTGATTTGCGCGATTTGGTACGAATGAAAAAATACCTTACAGGTGATGTAACGCATAGTAATAGTACAAATGTAGGAATGTCGTGGGTTATACTTGATGGTGATGGTGATGTGCCAATAGTTAGTGGAGTGGGATATAGAATTTATACAAATTGTTATACCCGCACAGTTTGTTCGCCTGATAGGTATGTTACGGAAGTGTCTGCGTATATTAGTACCGATAGAAATCCTAATCCGGAATTAGATTCTCCACAACTAACTATCGCAACTACAACAATTAACGATGACGCGGTAAATATGGAGGTTAATCATAATAATATTGTACCAGAAAACAAAATATTTGAAAGTAAAATTTCTTATTCAGAAATTAATGTGCCAAACCGTTCTACATATAGTTGTTTGTTCACAGTTATGATGACAGATAAGTGTATTTCACCTTATCGCGAAACAACCAATATTTTCGATTTTTAAGTGAAAGGGGAACAACAAAAATGAAGAGATTTTTAAAGTTTTTTATATTGACAATAGTTTTTTTGTCTTCACTTGTTTCAATTGGCGTATTCGCTTATAAAAATATACCTGACAATATAGCAGACTTAATTGATATTGCTAAAAAAGCAGAAACAGAACAAAAAACAGTGGTAGCAGTTGTAGAAGGAATAGAAATTTATCAGGAAACCATTGATTTTTTAGCGACTGGTAAAAAAATAGCCTTAAAAAATTCTGTTCAGCATAACAATGAAGAATTAGTGATCGAAGATATCGATACTGATGAAATTTTGCAAGAGCAAATTAGAGATGTTGTAGTACTTGCTGAAGCAAAAAAACAAGGACTTGAAGCAAGTGAAAAAGAAGCGGAAGACTACACTATTGAAAATTATAAAATAGTAAAAGAAGTT
Source organism: Acutalibacteraceae bacterium (assembly GCA_045540535.1). GTDB lineage: Bacteria > Bacillota > Clostridia > Oscillospirales > Acutalibacteraceae > UBA737. The sequence continues at coordinate 18,109 of JAZQHI010000046.1, forward strand.
GGTGGAGAAACATATCAAATTTTGGTTGATTATATGACTGAAATGGATTTAACAGAAAAAGAATATCTTAAGATTTGTACTTCTGTTAATCAAAATAAACTTACGCGCGCTAATTTATATGAGAATTTTGTTAAAGAAAAAAAAGGAACGTATGATGAATTAGTTGCAGAATACGAAGTATATGTTGCTAAACTCATTGAAAATGCTGATATTGAGTACAAATAAACTAAAAAACGTCGATTCTTTTGAATCGGCGTTTTTCTTTACTTTTTTTAATTTCCTGTCATTTTTTCTTGTTTTACTTTGTGGTCGATAACGTGGCGTGACGCGAGTTCTTTTCTTACATCCTCAACGCTTATGCCCATTTCAACCATCATTACTGAAATATGGTAGGCAAGGTCGGCAATTTCGTAAATGGTTTCTGCCTTATCGTCTGCCTTAGCGGCTATAATAACTTCGGTAGATTCTTCACCGATTTTTTTAAGTATTTTATCAATGCCTTTTTCAAAAAGATAGGTTGTATACGAACCTTCGGGCATAGTATTTTTACGGTCTGTAAGCAGTTCGTAAAGGCTATCCATTGAAAACTCTGCACGGTCTTCACTCTTGAAAACAGGGGAATTAAAGCAAGAGTCTGTACCTAAGTGGCAGGCAGGACCGTCCTTTTCAACCACAACTACTAAAGCGTCCTTATCACAGTCGGCAGTTATGGATACTATATGCTGATAATTGCCGCTTGTTTCTCCTTTAAGCCAAAGTTCGTTTCTTGAACGGCTGTAAAAACAGGTGAGCCCTTTTTCTATAGAAATTTTAAGGCTTTCTTCGTTCATGTACGCCAGTGTTAAAACTTTTTTGGTCAGATTATCAACCACAATCGCGGGAATAAGACCGTTTTTATCAAATTTAAGTTCGTTAATATTAATCATTACTGTCACCTATAACCTTACTGTGATATTGTTGTTTTTTAGTATGTTTTTAAGGTCGGATATTCTGACCTCGCCAAAATGGAAAATAGAAGCCGCCAGCCCTGCATCAATATCGGGTATTTCCTTGAAAAGGGTTACAAAATCTTCGGCAGAACCTGCACCCCCTGATGCTATAACAGGCACATTAACCGCATCGCAAACGGCTTTAAGCATTTCAAGGTCAAAACCTTTTTTAACACCGTCAGTGTCGATTGAATTTACAACAACCTCGCCGGCACCGTTTTCTACACAGCGTTTAATCCAGCCAATTGCTTCCATTCCCGTATCTTCTCTGCCACCTTTGGCAAACACGCGGAACTCGCCGTCAACACGCTTGATATCTGCCGATATTACAACGCACTGATTACCGTATTTTTGTGCCGCCTGTTTTATTAAATCGGGGTTTTTAATCGCACCCGAATTAACGCTTACCTTGTCTGCACCGCATTTTAAAACACGGTCAAAATCTTCAATAGTATTAATTCCACCGCCCACCGTTAAGGGAATAAAGATGTTTTGTGCTACTTCGGTCAGTATATCTGTAAAAAGACGTCTGCCGTCGCTTGAAGCGGTTATATCGTAAAAAACAAGTTCGTCTGCACCGCAATCGCTGTAATATTTACCGAGTTCTACGGGGGAGGAAACGTCATTAAGATTATCAAAATTCACGCCCTTAACAACACGTCCGTTTTTAACATCAAGGCAGGGGATAATTCTTTTAGTAATCATTTCGCCGCCTCCAATGCTTCCTTTAAATCAATAGCGCCTATGTAATAGGCTTTACCTATAATAGCGCCGTAGAGGTCAAGTTTTCGCAACGCCCTTATATCGTCTATTGTTGATACACCGCCCGAAGCCGTAATATCAATTTTAAACTTTTTCGATAATTCGCGGTAAAGTTCGCGGTTAGTGCCTTGCATTGCGCCGTCCTTTGAAATATCGGTACAAATAAGGGTTTTAACCCCTAAACTTTGCATTTTCTCACAGAACTCGTCGCAGGTGTATTCGGATTTTTCTGTCCAACCCTTAATCGCAACAAAACCGTCCTTAATATCAACACCAACGGCAATTCTCTCACCAAAAAGTTCTATTGCCGTTTTTAAAAAATCGGGGTCTTTTACTGCGGCAGTACCAAGAATTACGCGGTCAACACCATTTTCAAGGTAAGCCTTTACTGTTTCAATCGAACGTATTCCGCCACCAATTTCTGTAAAGAGAGAGGTTTCGTTCGCAATTTGTTTAACTATGTTAAGATTTGGGGTTGTACCGTCCTTAGCGCCCTCTAAATCTACAATGTGAATAAATTCAGCGCCTTGTGTTTCAAAATCACGGGCAATTTCTATCGGGTTTTCGCTATAAACGGTCATATTATTGTAATCACCTTTGTAAAGGCGAACGGCTTTGCCGTCAAATAAATCTACTGCAGGGAAAAGTTTCATTTAAGGTTTACTCCGTTTCGCAAAATGCTTTTAAAATATTAAGACCAACACTTCCGCTTTTTTCGGGGTGGAACTGGCAACCGTAAATGTTGCCGCTTGCTACTGCAGCGGTGAGTTCCTTGCCGTATTCCGCGGTTGCTAAAAGGGAATCGGCACCCGTTTCAGCATAATAAGAATGCACAAAATAAACACAGTCGCCGTTTTTGATATACTTAAACAGCGGATTTTCTTTTTTAAATATAAGCGCATTCCAACCAATATGCGGTATTTTTAAATTTTCAGGGATTTGGTTTTCCATCGGCACAACTTTGCCCTTTATAAGACCCAGTCCCTCATGCTCGCCGTATTCAAAACTTTTTTCAAAAAGCATTTGCATACCAAGGCAAATACCCATAATCGCTTTGCCTTTTTCGGCTTCGCTTATTATCACCTTGTCAAGACCGCTCTGCCTTAACTTTTTTATAGCGTCACCAAAAGCGCCTACCCCCGGTAAAATAATTTTATCGGCTTGTTTTATAACCTCGGGGTCGCCTGTAATTACGGTTTTGGCGCCAATTGCTTTAAAGGAAGAGGAAAGCGAAAAAAGATTTCCAACCCCGTAGTCTATAATTGCTATCATCATAAAACTCCTTTGGTAGAGGGGATTTCATCCGCAAATAAGGGGTCAATTGCAACCGCTGTTTTAAGCGAACGTGCAACCGATTTGAATGCACCTTCAATAATATGGTGCGAATTGGTTCCGCTTATTTGATTAAGGTGCAGTGTAATATCTGCACGCCTTACAAGGCTGATAAAAAATTCCTCTGTCAGTTCGGTGTCAAAATCGCCCACCTTTTGAGCGGGGATTTTAAGACCGTATGCGAGATGGCTTCTGCCCGAAATATCCACAGCAGAAAGAATTAAGGTTTCGTCCATTGGAAGCAGGAAACTGCCGTATCTGGTAATACCTTTCATATCGCCGAGAGCGGTTTTTAAAGCATCGCCTAAAACTATTCCAATATCTTCAACGGTGTGGTGGTAGTCAACATAAGTATCTCCCTTGCACTCAACCTCAAGGTCAAAACGAGCATGGCGTGCAAGAAGTGTTAACATATGGTCCAAAAAACCGCAACCAGAGTTTATTTTTGAGTCACCCTTACCGTCAATATTAAGTTTTAATTTAATATCGGTTTCGTTGGTTTTGCGGTTTATTTCTGCTGTTCTCATAAATTTTCTCCTAAAATGTTTTTAACTGCCGAAATGAAAGTTTCCATTTCTTCTTGGCTTCCGATTGTGATTCGGTTAAAGTTAGATATACGCGGTTTTTCAAAATGGCGAACCAAAACGCCCTTTTCTTTAAGTTTAATGTAAAGTTCCTGGCCGCCTATTTTGTCACTTTCGGCAAAAATAAAGTTGGCTTTCGACGGCAGAATTCTGAACCCTAATTTTTCTAATTCTTTTACGGTGTATTCACGGGTTCGGGTAATTTTTTGGCAGTTATTCATATAATAGCCGTTTTCTTCAATCGCTTTTGTGCCTGCAATCTGGGTTAAACGGTTAATGTTATAAGGGTTTGTTGAATACTTGATTTTTTCAAGGTCCATAATCAGTTCTTTATTACCAATAGCAAACCCAAGTCTTGCCCCTGCCATACTGCGCGATTTTGAAAATGTTGCAACAACTAGCAGATTATCGTATTTTTCGGTTAAACTTACAGCCGAAGTACCGCCAAAATCAACATAAGCCTCATCAATTAAAACAACACTTTTTTTATTTGAAACAATAATTTTTTCAATTTCCTCAAGCGGCAGTTCAATGCCTGTTGGCGCGTTGGGGTTAGCAATTACTATTAGTTTATTAAGTCCGCAAAAACGGTCGGTATCAATAGTAAAATCAGGCTTTAGCGGAATTATTTCGGTTTCAAGACCGTAAAGTTCTGCAAAAACACTGTAAAAACCGTATGTAATATCGGCAAAAGCAACGCCTTCATTTCCGTAAGCCATAAAACTGAAATTAAGGATATCGTCCGACCCGTTTGAAAGAAAAACATTTTCGGGTTTAACGCCATAGCAATCGGCTAAGGTTTTGCGCAATATTTTACATTCGGGGTCACAGTAGAGCCTTAAATCCTTGATTTCGGCTTCGTTTATAGCCTTTATAACGTTATCGCTCGGCGGATAGGGGGACTCGTTGGTATTAAGTTTTATATAACGTTTATCCTGCGGTTGCTCGCCCGGGGTGTAACTTTCAAGTTTTTGAAGTTGTGTATTTAAAAATTTGCTCATATATTTTCAACTCTTAATTTACTTAAATCTTATAGTAGCGCTTTTAGCGTGGGCGGAAAGACCCTCTTTTTCGGCAAAAAATGCAACATCATCTGCTACGCGGCTAAGCGCCTCTTTTGTATAATATGTGTATTGTGATTTCTTAACAAAATCATCAACTGATAACGGACTCGAAAATCTTGCGGTTCCCGAGGTGGGTAAGGTGTGGTTGGGGCCTGCATAATAGTCACCCAATGCTTCGGGGCAGTAGCGACCCATAAATATGCTACCTGCATTTTTGATTTTATCAAGGTAATCAAAGGGATTATCAACGCAAAGTTCCAGATGCTCTGGTGCGATTTCGTTTGAAACTGCAATAACATCGGCAATATCATCCGCTACAATTATTTTGCCGTTAGTATCAATAGAAACCCTTGCGATTTCTTCACGAGGCAGTTCTTTTAACTGCTTTTCAATTTCTTCTGCTACCTTTTGCGCTAAATCAAAACTGTCTGTCACTAGCACCGCGCTCGCCATTTTGTCATGCTCTGCCTGGGATAAAAGGTCTGCCGCAACAAATCTGGGGTCACTGCCCTTGTCGGCTATTACCAGAATTTCACTTGGTCCTGCTATCATATCAATAGATACTAGACCGAAAACCTGACGTTTAGCCTCGGCTACAAACGCGTTACCGGGGCCCACAATTTTATCAACCTTAGGTACGGTTTCGGTGCCGTAACTAAGCGCTGCTATAGCCTGAGCACCGCCGATTTTAAATATACGGTTAACCCCTGCAATTTTTGCCGCCGCTAATATTACGGGGTTTACCTTACCGTCTGCCGAGGGGGGAGTAGTTATTGAAATTTCACTGCAACCTGCAATTTTAGCGGGTATACTGTCCATAAGCACTGTAGAGGGGTATGCGGCAGTGCCACCCGGTACATAAAGACCAACCTTTTCAATAGGTGTTACCTTTTGACCTGTTACAATGCCGTCATGCTCGTTAATAATAAAACTGTTGCGAACCTGTTTTTTATGGAATTCGCGTATATTTTCGGCGGCTTTTTCAAGTATCTCAATAAAGCGCGGTTCAACTAAGGAATATGCTTCTTCAATTTCTTCTTCGCTTACTTCTAAAGAGGTGAGTTTTGCCTTGTCGAACTTTTCGCAGTATTCAAAAAGCGCCTTATCGCCGTTTTGTTTTACATTTTCGATTATATCGGTTACAATGTCACCAACATCAAAGGAAGTTTTGCCCCTTGCAAATATTTCTTTTGGCGAAACCTCGCCGTATTTCATAATTTTAATCATTCTTTTGCACCTCTGCCAAGAGTCCTTTTTTTATTTGTTCAATCCGTTCGGTCTTAAATCCGAAAGATGCCTTGTTAGAAATCAGTCTTGCGCTTATGGGAACTATTGTTTCAAAGGGCGCAAGGTCATTTTCAAGCAAGGTTTTGCCCGTTTCAACTATATCAACTATAACGTCGGATAAATCGAGTATTGGCGCTATCTCAATAGAGCCGTTAAGATGGATAATATCAATATCCCTGCATTTTTTAGCGTAATAATTTTTAGCAATGTTTGAAAATTTTGTAGCAACACGTAAGGTTTTTGAGGTATCGTCACAAAAATCTTTTTTAGCCGCTACTGCCATACGGCATTTGCCGATATTAAGGTCCAAAAGTTCGTAAACATCGGGGGTGTATTCAAGCAAAATATCCTTGCCTGCAACACCTATGTCGGCGGCGCCGCGTTCAACGTAAATCGAAACGTCGGACGGTTTCACCCAGAAAAATCTGAGCCCCTTTTCCTTGTTTTCAAAAATCAGTTTGCGGTTGGTTTCTTTGATTGAGGGGCAGTCAAACCCTGCCGCTTCAAACATAGCGTAAACCTTTTCACCCAGTCTGCCTTTTGGTAGCGCTATATTAATAACACCGTCGGAATTATCATTTTGACTGATTTCTTCAAGCCTTTGAAGTGCATCAAGGTAAACCGCAAAGCCTAAAGCACCAGATTTTCTACCCATTCGGCGCATAAGTTTATCGTACTGGCCGCCCGAGAGCACGCGCGAAGCAATACCGTTTATAAAACCTTTAAATACAATGCCGCTATAGTAACCCTCTTCACTTATAATTGAAAAATCTATTACTGTATTATTTTTGTAATTTAAGTTTATAAGTTCTTGGCAAATATCTTTTAGTTCATTTAAGAAAAGTTTTGTGTTTTCGCTTTTTGCCGCGGTTTCAAGGTGTTTTAAGCAATCATCAACCGATTTATAACTTTTTACAAGGCATTTAATACCGTCAAACTGTTCATCACTTAACAAACCTTTAAGTTCGCCTGCATTTTTTTCGGCAATCGCTTTTGTAACCTGCTGTTTTAAACCGCCGTCAATCCCGTAATCGCTGAATAAGGCATTTACAAAGCCTATGTGCGAGAGTTTAAGCAAAAAATTATCTGAAATCAGTTTAAGGCTTTCTACTGCAAGTCGGGTGACTTCCAAAACTTCAGTCGAAGTGATGTTTCCTATACATTCGAGTCCCGTTTGCATAATCTCTTTATATGTATGGGTGTTTTCGGAAACGCGGTAAACATTTTCATTATAATAAAATTTCTCGCAACCGCTTATTATTTCGCTTGAATTTTTAATAATCGATAAGGTAACGTCAGGCTTTAGCGCCAAAAGTTTACCGTCGGTATCGTTAAAGGTTATAACCCCGTCCGACACTAAAAAATCTTTATTCTCGGAATAAAGGTCGTATTCTTCAAATTTGCTCATTTTAAACTGGCGGTAACCGTTATCGCGGTAGAGTTTGCGCAAGGAAAAAATGGCTTTTTCTTCATATTTTAAAATGCTATCGTCAAAATTCATTATTTACCTAACCTTTCAATAGCAGTTTTGTAACCGCCCTCACCGTAGTTAATGCATTTGCTTACTCTGCAAATAGTAGCGGTACTGGCGCCTGTTGCTTTGTTTATATCAATATAACTTTTGCCCTCATTTAAAAGGCAGGCAACTTCAAGTCTTTGTACTAAAGATTCGAGTTCCTGTATAGTGCAAATATCGTCAAAAAAAGCCGAACATTCCTCTTCATTTTTAAGAGAAAGTATGGCTTTATAAAGCCTTGTTGTTGCGGTTTTGTCCTTTTTTAGCATAACATTCATTTCTCCTGATTTTTAATACCTCGATATTCTATCACATCACCGCGCTAAAGTCAATCCTTTTATGCGACTTTTTTAAATTTAATATATTCTTAAAAATTTAAGCGCTTTAAAACTGCGCGGCGGTTGAAAAAATGCGCTTTTTATGATAAAATACTTAAAAAAGAAATTTGGGGAATTATATGGCGCAAATAATTAGAATTAATGATATAACTGCACCCGAACTTTCGGTTTATACCTCTCTTACCGAAGCCGAATTAAAGCGTGATAAGGGCGTTTTTATAGCCGAAAGCGTAAAGGTTATAGATGTGGCTTTGGATAAGGGTTTTAAACCGCTTAGTTTTCTTATGGAAGAAAAGCAGATTGGGGGTATCGGTAAAGATTTAATAGAACGCTGTCCCGACACCCCTGTTTTTACCGCTCCGCGTGAGGTTTTAAGCGCACTTACGGGTTTTGAGTTGACGCGTGGGTTACTTTCGGCTATGAAAAGACCCGAAACGCCCGATTTAGAAGCGGTGCTAAAGGATGTAAAACGAATAGCGGTTTTAGAGCGGCTTAGCGATGCGGCTAATGTGGGCGCAATTTTTCGCAGTGCCGCGGCATTAGGGATAGATGCGGTTTTGCTTTATAATAATTGTAGCGAACCCTTTAACCGCCGTACTGTGAGGGTTAGTATGGGCAGTGTGTTTTTAGTGCCTTGGGCGGTTTTTGATAAGGAAAGCTTTCCGAAAGCACAAGATGCGGTGGAATATTTAAAACAAAAGAAGTCGGATCGTAGCCATGTCGTTCTGTGAGCCAAGGAGTTGGGGAAACATGTTGTCTTCCTAAGACCGCTTGGCCTCCGACTTGCCTTGGGCGGTTTTTGATAAGGAAAGCTTTCCGAAAGCACAAGATGCGGTGGAATATTTAAAACAAAAG
>JAZQHI010000047.1:0-22142 GCA_045540535.1 Acutalibacteraceae bacterium
ATACTTTCGGACAAGGTTAAAACGAAATAATAAGTCATAACAAGTTGAAACGAGTTGTTTGCGAAAAACCCTTTATTTACAGGACTTTTAGAGGATTTTATTAATTGCCAACGATAAGTAATAAAGCTTCACGAAATATTAGTTGACAAATTGGAATTTAGTTAACTGATATTTTGGCTATTTCTTCATATGCTGAATTAATGTCCCCCTCTTCATTGTAACGGACTTTATCCTCGGTATCGATTAGTATATTATGTTTGAAAAGTATATCGTATATCGAAGTGGCGTATGAAATGAAACTAGGCAGTTTTTCAATTACAGGTTTATATTTATTGCTGTTCTTTCTAAAAAAGTGCTTTCTATAATAAGGGATGATATACTTGTATACCTCATACTCTGCAAAATATTGTGAATCAATTGATATCTCTTTTTTATCATATTTTTCAAAAAGTTGAATGGTTTTATCATCCCACACTATTTTAATATTATCACAATCAAACAAATTGACAAATTTATTATAAAGATTATAAAAATCTATATAATCACGAACATAATCTTTAACACTTTGAGTAAACTCTTTATCATCAGGAATACATCCGACATTATATACCATTTTGAAATGTGAATATACCTCTTCTTTATTGACAATAGACCTATCCTTAATGGAAATGAGTTTATTTATTCTTGGTTCAAGTGTATTCATAAAAACCGAATATTGATATGTGTCATAAAGATGTTTGCCAATATTAAATAATCTGTCTTCTTGATAATACCATATGTCTGGTTCGGTTAATTCGTCGTTGTATTTGACTAAATAATTCTTTAACTCTTCGTTCAAGAATGTACGTGGAATTTTACGTAATTTTGGGAATTCTTTAATTACATTTTCTAAAGTAAAAATTAATTCTTTACAATTACTATCCAATTCGGCTTGATGAAAAGAGGCAAATAACTCTTTAACATCGTTTATAGTTTCGTCAATTACAATAATTCTTTCTATGATAGGCTCTTTGTCTATATCATCATCTTCATAATTTTCATATTCCAATATTTCATTATGGTCTACAAAATCATAATAATTTTCTTCCAAATAATCACATAGTTGACTTTTAAAATTTTCCTTATCATTAATATCAGAATACAATTTAGAAAACTCTCTGATCAGAAAATCATATAAATATAAAATGTTTTCAGAATAATCTAATGGTTTATTAACAGGTTCTTTTTCTATATCAACATTTTGCTTTGTTTTTGTTGTTTCGAAAAAAAGCATATTGTGCCTTTTTTGGAGTATCGTGTGCATATCAAGGGACAAATACCAATTGTTTTGCTTTGTAACAGTACCGCCAAATTTTGCATTTTTGTATCTTACATTTGCAAATGTGTTTGATGCGAAGACTAAAGATGTCTTGTAGGTATCATCAATAACATACGAACATAGTGTTTGTCTATTATTTGTTCGAATATTAAAAGTATGGTTGTTTAAAGTTATACTAAAGGTCAAATCATTCATTCGTTTCACCTGCCTTTTGTGTTAATTTAAGTTTTCAATATTATGTTAAACAAATTCACATTTATCGGTTAGTTGTATTATAGCACAACCTGACTAACAAAGAAAGAGAATATTAAAAACACCCACAGTTTTTAAAAAACTACGGGTGTTTTCGTATTTTGTTGTACTGTCCTTAAGTGTACGCCTTATATGAGTCGGCACTTTTCGTTATATCAAGTTTTTTATTAACAGAAGTATTATTATGTGCAGCGGATAAAATGCATAGAAGAAATACTTTAAGAATTTACCTTTTATAAATCCACGTTTACCGTTGTACATATTTATCGGGATAAATGCCGCCCAAGCCGCATAACCGCCCGAAAGGAATGGGAAAGACAAAACGGTTTTTAAAACATTTTTGTCGCGCAAAGCATAAATAAGCAAAATTAAGAGTACGCCGTTTAAACCGTAATCAACCTTTAAAATAATTGTTGCGGCTATAAGTACCGCTAAAATCAGAAACTTTTTAAAATCTGACTTTATATTCTCGGCTACCGTTAATGCCAAAACGCCCAAAAGCAATGTAAAATATATGTTTTGCTTGCCAAGATAAAAAGCATTGCCCGATATCATAAGGTCAAACGGTATTTCGGATATAACCGCAAAGACAGACAGATTAATTAAATACTTTTTTAAATTTTTAGTATGTACAAATCCCTCAACTATTAAAAAACAAAATATTGGGAAAGCAAGTCTACCTATTTTTCGCATTATAAAGTATAAGGTGATTTCTTTGCCGCCAAAACTTAAAAAAGGTAGGTTTAAAAAATTAGTTTGGTAGAATATTAAGCCGAAATGGTCAATAAACATTGTGACAACGGCGATAAGTTTTAATATACTGCCGTCTAAAATTTTAAGTTTTTTAATATCCATAATTTTTTCTCACAAAAACTGTCCCGCACTGCCGTAATGTGCTTAAGATAACCTAGCCAAAAAAGCCAGGTGGGTGCCGACCGTACAGTTTCGCGCTCCCTTCTTCCGAACTCGGCACAGCCGCGGGAGGTCTGCAAACCCGCTGTACGAGTTTAGGCCCCGATAATAAAAGTGTAGGGTTATATAAGTCACGGTCCGCGAACAGCGCAGGACAAAGTTTAATAATTTTTATTTATTGTCTATTTCAAAAAAGTCTTCAAGGCGTTCTACAAAAGCATCGGCAACGGTTTCGTATTCATCGTCATCCTCGATTTCGTAGTAGTATTCTTCGCCGTCCTCTTCGCCAACCTTAACGATTACAAGTTCGCCGCTGTCTTCAAGCATTTTTTGCGGATCGTCAAAAGTGGGAAGCATTGCAAGATAACGTCCCATATCGGTTTCAATCGCATCAAGTACTTCAAAGGTGTATTCCTTGCCCTCATCGTCGCTAAGGGTTATAAGGTCGGGATTATAATCATTTTCGTTTTTATTAATTTCACTCATTTTCAAAAACTCCTTTAAATTGCTACTATTAATATTAATACGAAATCGCCGTTTAGTCAATACGGGGATTTATTTTTTTACTGTTTTCGTAATCAATAACGCGTCTGAACTGGGTTTCGTAAAGTTCTTTATAACCGTTACTTCTTGAAAGTAATTCATCGTGGTTGCCCGTTTCGCTGATAACCCCGTTTTCTATAAGCATTATTTTATCTGCCGCCATAATGGTTGAAAGTCTGTGAGCGATAACTATGCTCGTTCTTCCCTTCATAATTCTGTTAAGGGCGGTCTGTATCTGACTTTCGGAAACCGAGTCAAGCGATGAAGTGGCTTCATCGAGAATAAGTATTTTCGGGTTTTTAAGAATAACCCGCGCTATAGATACTCTTTGTTTTTCTCCGCCCGACAGTTTTAAACCTCGGTTACCGACAACGGTATCAAACTTTTGGGGCAGGCGGTCTATAAAATCAAAAATATTCGCAATTTTTGTGGCTTCAATAATTTCTTCCATACTGGCCTCGGGTTTAGCATACAAAAGGTTTTCCAGTATAGTTCCGTTAAAGAGATATGTGTCTTGGGTCACAATACCTATATTTGTTCTGAGATATGCTAGGTCATAACTCTTAACGTTTTTGCCTGCTACTTTAACTTCGCCCGAAACGGTATCGTAAAGACGGGGGATTAAACCTATTACTGTTGATTTACCCGCCCCCGAAGTACCTACTATTGCATACATTTTACCCGACGGTACATAAAAATTAATTCCTTTAAGAATTTCTTTTGTAGGGTCGTAGTGGAATTTAACATCGCAAAATTCAACACTGCTGTCAGTCATATCGGGTTTTATCGGGTTTTCGGGATTTTCGATTTCGTGACTGCGGTCAAGGTATTCAAAAATACGGGTAAACAGTGCCATTGAACGCACAAAGTCAACCTGTAAATCAAGCAACATTCTGACAGGCTGATAAAGTCGGTTAACAAGGGCTACTACAACCGTTATATCGCCTACACTAAGATTTTGGTCCACACCGCCTATAATTAAAAATCCGCCTGCAAAATATATGAGCAGAGGCGCTATTTGTATAAACATACCGAGCAAAACGTGGAACCAACTGCCTGCGCGGTGTTCTTTAATAGTAATCTGCGTAGTTTCGTTATTTATTCTTTCGAATTTTTGGAATTCAACTTCCTCTTTTGTAAAAAGTTTTACCAGCATTGAACCGCTTACAGAAAGCGTTTCGTTGATTTGTTGGTTAAGTTCATCGTGTTTTTCTTGGGATTTTCCGGCTAAGATCCATCTTTTTTTACCTACCGAGCGTGTCGGGAAAATCATAAGCGGTAAAACTATCAGACCTACAATGGCTAAACGCCAGTCGGTATAAAAAAGATAAAAGACCGAAATGCCAACCGTTAATGTGTTGCTTACAATCGAGGTAAGCATTCCCGAAACTACCGCACTTACACCGTTTATATCGCTGTTCATTCGGGTTATAATATCACCCTGTTTTTCATTTGTGAAGAACGAATGGGGCATACGCTGTAAATGGTCGTACATCTCGTTTCGCATATCGTATATTATTTTTTGCGAAATCCAGGAATTTATGTAACGTTCCAGAACGCTTATAATCTGGGCGGAAGAAAGCACTAAAAAGGCAAGAACAACAAGTCGGAATAAAAGTGCTACCGAGCGGTTGTCGCTTATAATCGAGTCAACTATTTTACCCGTTATTATAGAGGGGAAAAGTCCCAAAACTGCCGAAATGGCAAGGGCTAAAAATACAAGCAGAAAATGCCATTTATAAGGTTTTAAATAACTAAGAATTCTGAAAAGCAGTTTTTTGTCAACTTTTGGTTTATTGCGTTTTTCCTCTTCGGTTAAAAATCCGCGCGGTCCTCTGGGTCTGAAGCCGGCCGGTGGCGGCATCATAGGTCGCATTAAGCATCATCTCCGTCAAAATTTAGTGCTATAAATTATATTTTAACATATTTGCGACGAAATGCCAAGTAAATTAATTAAATATGAACAAATAATTAATTTTTACATTTTTAATAAAAGTTATCAACTTTTACTTGACAAACTGTGTAATATGCATTATAATAAAGACACAGAAAGAAAGGAGGAGCAACAGAATGAAGAAGGACACTCCACCCGCAAATTTCTAAAATAAAATGAAAGTGGTGATTCCGATGAAGTAAGAAAGCAAACCTCAAAAAAGTTAAATAGTTACCAATCAGAAATCTTTAAACAGTTTTAAAATTTGGTGATGCTTAATGAAATTAATAAGGAAAGGCTTTAAAAAATAAAAAATTAGGAGAAGTCCAATGCACACCTTAAAATAACAGAGTAAGATTTCCCTTTGGAAATTTAATATAAATTAAATAAAATTTAAACCTAAAAAGGTGATTTATATGATCGTGAGGAAACAAGCAATCAAATAAATTATTAAAGGTGATTCCAATGTACTATTCAAATAAAACCTCAATTTAGATTAGGCTTAAATTTAGTGTGTAAAAAAATTAAACTATAAATAAAAAACATCAAGCAACCGTAATAACGGAAAAGGCTAAAATAAAGAATTGAGTGAGTAATCATAAAAACTGAATATTAAAACGGCTACAACAGTTGATTTAACAGTTGTAGCCGTTTCTTGTGTTTACTTTAAATTTCTGTTTTTAGAAAGGGTGCGTATTAAATCGCAAAGGTGGTCGGTAAGGTCGTTTTCTTCAAAACGCCATTCCCAGTTACCGTATTCGGTGCCGGGGGTGTTGATTCTTGCCGATGAATCAAGACTTAAATAATCCCCTAAAGGAATTATTACCGTATCGGCTTTTGATTTCATACCGTAGGATATAAGGCGAACTGCCGTTGACATTCCGTTATAATGGGGCACTAGTTTTTCAAACATAATTTGTTCTTTTCGGGTGGCTTTATTATACCAGCCGAGCGCGGTGTCGTTATCGTGAGTGCCTGTGTAACAAACGCAGTTGCGGTTAAAGTTTTTGGGTAAAAAAGGGTTTTTAAGGTCGGTGCTGAAACCAAACTCTAAAATTTTCATATTAGGAAAGCCCGTCTGTTTCATAAGTTTTGAAAGTTCGGGACTGTCAGTACCCAAATCCTCGGCTATAATTTCAGTGTTCAGAATAACAGGTTTAACGCTCTCGAAAAACTGAATTCCAACACCTTTTTCCCATTTTCCGTTTTTGGCGTTTTCGCTGCCGTAGGGTATAGTATAATAATCGGCAAAAGCGCGGAAATGGTCAATTCTTATAACATCGTACAAAGTTGCATTGTGGGAAAGCCTTTGTTTCCACCATAAATAGTCATTCTTGCGTTGGTAGTCCCAATCGTATATAGGATTCCCCCAAAGTTGTCCCGTTTCAGAAAAAATATCGGGCGGAACGCCTGATACAAGTACGGGGGTCATATCGCGCCCTAACTTAAAGCAGTCGGGGTTAGCCCATACATCTGCGCTATCAAAAGAAACGTAAAAGGGAATATCGCCTATAAGTTTTATTCCGCAGGACATAGCAAAACTTTTAAGTTTTACAAATTGGGTATAAAACAAAAACTGCGTTATTTCGTAAAATTCAATTTCCTTTTGATGTTGGTCAAAGAACTCATTTATAGCATCGGGCAGGCGGTATTTAAGCCCGTCATCCCATTCGGTAAAGGACGCACCGCAGAAACTATCCTTAATAGCCATAAAAAGCGCAAAATCTTTAAGCCAGTATTCGTTTTCGGTTTTAAAATTAATAAACGCGCGAGTTTTAGTGTCAAAATTATCTGCCGCTTTTTTTAAAAGCGGCAGTTTAAATTCCCGAACGGCTTTGTAATCGGTGTTTTTGGGGAATTGGGCGGCAGGTATATCTTCGGGGGTTAAAAGACCTGTGTTTATAAGTTCATCAATATCAATATAAAGAATTTCGCCTGCAAAAGCGCTTGTAGAACTGTAGGGCGAATTTCCTTTTCCAACAGGCACTAACGGTAGTAACTGCCAGTAGGTCTGATTGGCGCTTTTAAGAAACTCTATAAACCGAAATGCAGTTTTGCCAAGCGTGCCTATTCCGTATTTATCGGGAAGAGAAAAAAGGGGTAAAAGCAGACCGCTTTTTTGCCTTTTTCTTGCCGATTTACCCCTTAACAGCACCCGAAGCCACTCCTTTGATTATATATTTTTGGCTTGAAAGATAAAAAACTACTACAGGTATAATCGAAAGCACAAGCATAGCCATCATAGCACCCATATCTACTGAACCGTAGCCGCCTTTTAAATACTGAACGGCAATGGGTATTGTTTTATAATCGTTACCTATAACAAGATAAGGCAGTAAATAGTCGTTCCAGATCCACATAGTATTAAGAATTGCAACGGTTATGGCTGTAGGTTTTAAAATCGGGAAAACCACTTTCCAATAAACCTCTAATGTGTTGCAACCGTCAATAGTGGCGGCTTCCTCAATAGTAATAGGTACGGTTTTTATAAAACCTGAAAACATAAATACTGAAAGACCTGCGCCGAACCCTAAATAGATAATGACTATGCCTATAGGGTTATCAAGGTTTAAAACATTCGCAGTTTTAGACATCGTGAACATTACCATCTGAAAGGGAACTATCATTGAAAAAACAAGGGCGTAATAGAGTAATGAATTTAAAATACTTTTAACCCGTGTTATATACCAAGCAGTCATAGAGGTAAAAATTATTATTGCTATTACCGAAAAAACGGTTATAAAAAGCGACCAACCGAATGCCGCTAAGAATCCCGTTGTTCTTATACCCTCTATATAGTTTGAAAAACCTGTAAAAGTTTCGCTTGTGGGCAGTAAAAACGGGGTTGCGGCTATTGAAAATTTTAATTTGAACGAATTTATAAGAACAATAAAAATCGGGAAAACAAAGATAAGAGAAAATAAAAGCAATATTAAAAACAAAATTTTATCGGTAAATTTTTCGCTCACTAACTCTCAACCTCTTTTCCTCTTGTAAAGCGCAATTGTGCCAAGGCTATAATTGCTACTAAAATAAAAAATATAACGGCTTTTGCCTGACCTACGCCCTCAAACCCTATGCGAGAATAGAATGTGTTGTAAATATCAAGCGCTACCATCTGGGTCTGGTTTGCAGGCGCGCCTGCAGTGAGGGCTAAATTCTGGTCAAAAAGTTTAAACGAATTGGTTATTGTTAAAAACAGGCAAATCGTAATCGACGGCATAACCGACGGAATAGTAATTTTTCTGAGCACGGTAAAAGTATCTGCACCGTCTACACGGGCGGCTTCCAAAATATCGGTAGGAATGTTCTGTATTCCTGCTATATAAATAATCATAATATAGCCTATCATCTGCCAGTTCATAAGGATAACCAGTCCCCAAAAGCCGAAAGTAGCGTTTGAGGTTATTGAATAATTAAAATTATAAAGCACACCGTTTATAATTACCTGCCATATATAACCCAGTACTATACCGCCTATAAGGTTAGGCATAAAAAACACAGTTCTGAAAAGTTTTGTGGCAGGGACGTTTCGCGTCAGCATTAAAGCCAACGCGAAAGCAATTATATTAATGGTTATAACCGAAACGGCGGCAAACCTTACCGTAAACCAAAGGGCAGGCAAAAAGGTGCTGTCCTCACTAAATGCTCTTATATAGTTGGAAAAACCTACGAAAGTTGCGTCACTTACGGTTCTGAATTCTGTAAACGACAGTATAAATCCCATAATAAACGGCACTAAAAATGCTACTGTAAAACTAAGAAGTGTCGGCAGAACAAAAATTGGAAAATATCTTTTTACGGTTCTATTCATTAAGCGCGTTCACTCTTCCATTTATCGCTTATAATCTTTCTTACATCTTCCCACTTTTTAGCACCTTGAACATAGTCAAGCAAAGCGCTGCCTACATCGCGCTTAAAGGCTTCGCTAGGAAAAGCAGTAAAAGACCAGGGAATGTTTTTATACGAGTCATCTGTCATATAGCGTGAAATTTCTTTAGCCAGAGGGTCTTCGGGGAGTTCGTTTTCGCTAAATGTGTTAAATGGGGTTATAAATCCTAACTTTTCTGTTACATATTTTTTACCTGTTTCACTGGAAAAAAGCCATTCTAAGAACGCTAACGAATTCTGTTGCTGTTCTTCGCTGGCGTTTTTATTTATTGCAAGGTAGTTTTCTGTTCCTATGCAAATGCCTTGTCCCTTTTCGCCCTCAATTCCCATATAAATGGGGAGCATTTTTATATCTTCTTTTTTAACGGTGTTGCCCTCAACTCCCGAAATCTGCGACCAAGCCCAGTTTCCGTTCTGAACCATAGCCGCCTGACCCAAAGCAAATTCTGCCATAGAATCCGCAACCGATTTTGAACCTAAAAGTGTTTTGGGTGTTACCGAGTTGTTTACATAAAGGTCAAAAATGTTTTCAAAGTTTGAGGCGTATTTGTATTCAATTTCTTTTGTGTTAAGCAGGCTGAGTCCTACGTCGCTATCGGCATCTTTTTCAAAAAATTCCTGATGAATCGGTATATTTAAAAGGTGGGTCTGCCAACGCCAGTCTTCACCTGTTGTAAGCGAGGTCGAGGCAAATACTCCCTTAATGCCTAAAGCGTCAAGATTAGCGGTCATATCTTCTACAACTGCTTTCAGTTTTTCAAAACTGTCAATTTCTTCGGCGGATGTTATATCGGTTGCTTTATTGGGTAGCGCAAAATATTTTTTCATAACAGCGTCGTTATAAATAATTCCGTAACCTTCTACAACGTAGGGAATAGCATAAACGCCGTCACCCTCTTTAATAGCGAGCGATTGGTCGGATAAATAGGAATAAAGTTTACTGCTTTTAAGGTCTAAACAGTAGTCTTTCCAAGCGTTATATCCTACAGGACCGTTAACCTGAAATATAGTCGGCGCGGAAGATTTTGCAATTTCGGATTTAAGGGTTTGCTCGTAATTGTTAGCCGCCGCGGTCACAACCTTAACGGATGTGCCGGTTTCCTCTTCGTAAATTTTGGCAAGTTCTTCATAAACGCTTGCCGATTCGGGTTTAAAATTAAGGAAATAAACTTCACTTTTATCATTTCCTTTGCAACCGCTAAGTCCTAAAGCGGCAAGCAGGCAAAGTAAAGCCGTAAGGATGGATGTTATTTTGATTTTCATTTTTTTACTCCTCCAAAAAAAGATTTCTTTTAATACTTTTCCGCAAAATCGGTAAAATATGAAAAAAATTAAAAAATTATTAAGGGTCAGCGGCATAATGGTTGCTAATAGTTGAATTGCGAATGCTAACGGTTATTGGAACGGCGTTTACGCGTAAAAGAAAAAATTTGGTCCCTTAGTTAATGTCAAAAAAATACTTGCAATTACATTTAAATTGTGTTATAATACTTGCAGACTGAAAGAAAGGTGAGTGGGGAAACCCGCTCACTTTTATTTTGCGACAGGAGATGAAGCAATGGCAAACGCTGCCGAGAGGGTTTTTACCCTTATTAAAGACACTGTAGAAGCAGAGGGCGTTTCGCTTTGGGATGTGCGCTTTTTGAAGGAGGGCGCGTCGTGGTATTTGAGGGTTTTTATTGATAAGCCTGACGGTATTACTATTGACGATTGCACAAACGTATCCCACGCGATTGACCCGATAATTGATGAAGCCGACCCAATCGACAAGGCTTACTATTTAGAGGTTTGTTCCCCTGGGCTTGAAAGGGAACTGACCCGCGACTTTCATTTTGAAGCCGCTTTAGGACAAAAGGTAAAAATAAGGCTTTATAAGGCTGTTGACACAAAAAAGGAATTCACGGGAATTCTTGAAACTGCAGGAGAAACACTTGTCCTCAGTACAGAAGACGGTCAGAAGAGTTTTAATATAAAAGAAATATCAAAAGCAAATTTATGCGATTTCGAGTAATATTGTTTGGAGGAATTAACAAAAATGGCAAGACAAAGAAAAAAGGTAACAGTTGAGAACGATAATTCGGAGTTTTTTGAGGCATTGCGCCTTATGGAAGAAGAGCGCGGTATTCCAATGCAGTTTATTGCTGAAAAAATAGCCGATGCTATAGTTGTAGCGGCGCGTAAAGATTACGGCGGCAGTGATATAGTTTCCTGTGTTATTGACCCTGAGAATAAGATATTTAATGTTATTGCGCGTAAAGAGATTGTTGACGAGGTTGAGGACAGTTTTACCCAGATTTCTAAGGAAGATGCTGCGGCTATCGACCCTAACAGTTTAGAACAAGGTTTTGTTGAAATTAAACTTGACCCCAAAAAATTCGGCCGCGTTGTAGCACAGAATTCTAAAAACAATTTCCGCCAAGGTGTAAGAGAAGCCGAGCGCGGTCAGGCATTAGCAGAATTCCAAAGCCACAATCGCGAACTTGTTACTGCAGTTGTTCAGAAAATTGACCCAAAAACCGGTAATGCGATACTTACTATCGGTCACAACGAAGCAACACTGCCGAAACTTGAACAGGTTCCCGATGAAATTCTTAACGAGGGCGACCACATTAAAGTTTATATTGTTGACGTTAAGGAAACCGAAAAGGGCGCAAGAATAATGCTTTCGCGTACCCACCCGGGAATTGTTAAGCGTTTGTTTGAAGCAGAAGTTCCTGAAATTTTTGACGGCACTGTTGAAATTAAGTCAATTTCACGTCAGGCAGGTTCAAGAACTAAAATTGCGGTTTGGTCTTCTGATGAGCAGATTGATGCAATCGGTACTTGTATAGGACCAAAGGGCGCGCGCGTTAATAAGATTGTTGAAGAATTAGCAGGCGAAAAAATTGATATAGTTAAATATAGCGAAAACCCTGTTGAATTTATTACCGAGGCACTTTCCCCTGCGAAAGTAGTATCGGTTGAAATTTTGAGCGAAGACCCCAAATCTTGCAAAGTAAGCGTACCCGAGGCGCAGTTGTCACTTGCAATCGGCAACAAAGGTCAGAATGTAAGACTTGCCGCCAAACTTACAGGTTGGAAGATTGATATTCATCCCGAAAGCGGATTTTTCGGTGAATAATTAATTTCGAAAGGCTTTTAATTATGGTTACTAAAAAGATACCTATGCGTATGTGTACGGGATGCCGTGAAATGAAACCTAAACGTGAACTCGTAAGGGTTGTTAAAACATCGGACGGGGAAATTAAACTCGATTTCACGGGCAAACTCAACGGAAGAGGCGCGTATATTTGCAAAGATAAGGAATGTCTTGCAAAAGCCAAAAAGCAGAACACTTTGGCCCGCGCGTTTGAAATGAGTGTCCCTGAAGAAATTTATACGCAACTTGAAACGGAGTTAGATAATATTGAACAGTAAAATACTGTCACTACTCGGTTTTGCCGCTAAAGCCGCAAAACTAAGTTACGGCTTTGAAGCAACTGTAACATCTGTAAAAGCCTCGAAGGCGAGCCTTGTGATTGTTGCGGAGGATATTTCCAAAAAAAGCCGAAAGGAAGTAAAGTTTTTTGCCGATAAAGTTGGTGTTAAAACGGTTTATTTGATAGGAATTGATATAAAAACCTTATCCGACGCGGTTGGCAAAAAATGCGGAATAATTTCGGTTAACGACAAAGGTTTTGCCGATGCTTGCGAGAAAGCACTGATTGAAGGAGGAATTGCTAATGACCAATAAATATAAAATAAGCGAACTCGCTAAAGATTTTAATATGAAATCTAAAGATTTAATTGATATTGTAACCTTACTTACAGGTAGCGAAAAGAAGTCGGGCGGAGTACTTGGCGAAGAAGAAATCGGTTTGGTTTTTTCATATCTCACCAAGAAAAATTCTGTAAAAGACTTCAAGGAATACTTTGCAACGGGTGAAGAAAGCCGCGAAAAAGCAAAAAAAGCCCGCGAAGAAGAAAAGAATAAAAAACTTTTAGAACAAATGGCTATTTTGGAACAACTCAAAGCCGCTGCAGCCGCTCAGAACGGCGAAAAAGCGGCAGAGGTTAAGAGCGAAGAAAAGCCAGTTAAAAAGACCGAGGAAAAGAAAACTGCCGAAAAGAAAGCCGAACCTAAAAAAGCAGAGGTTAAAAAGGCAGAGCCTGAAAAACAGGCAAAGGCAGAAACAAAGCCTGAAAAGAAAGAAAAGGCTGAAAAGAAAGAAAACGCGCCTAAAACTGCAGAGGTTAAGGCGGAAGAAAAGCCTGCTAAAAAGGCAGAGGAAAAGGCAAAAAGCGAAGAAAAACCCGCTAATAAAGAGCACAAACCCTCTGACCCGAATCCCTTTACATCACGTAAAAAGGATAAAAAACCAGGTGAAACTCCCAACCGCGGTCCTGCAGAACTTCGCCACGTTGATACCAGAACATCAAATATTAATATTGATAAATACAACGAAAAATATGAGTCTATTGCGCCTGCTAACTCTATGAAAGATAACTATTCAAGAAAGCAGAAAATTAAGCAGAAATCTCAGGATTACCGCCGTCCTCAAGGGGCTAAGCGCGAAACCGAGGCTGATAAAATGCGCCGTATGCAACTGGAGCGCATAAAGAAGACTCCTATTACAGTAACTGTTGGTGACGAAATTACCGTAGGCGAATTAGCCGCCGCTATGAAAAAGACCGCTGCCGAGGTTATCAAGGAACTGCTTAAACTTGGTATGATGACAACGGTTAATCAGGTTATCGACTATGATACCGCAGAAATTGTTGTAACCGAAATGGGTGCAAAAATTGAACGCGCGGTTGTTGTTACTATTGAAGAACAGATTATGGACGATACCGAGGACAGCGCAGAAAACCTTAAACCCAGAAGCCCTGTAGTAGTTGTAATGGGTCACGTTGACCACGGTAAAACCTCACTTCTTGATGCTATCCGCGATACTGCCGTTACCGATACTGAGGCAGGCGGTATTACACAGCATATTGGTGCTTACAGAGTAAACTGCAAGGGAAATGACATTACTTTCCTTGATACCCCCGGTCACGCCGCGTTTACTTCTATGCGTCAAAGAGGCGCTATGGCTACCGATATCGCAGTTCTTGTTGTTGCCGCTGATGACGGTATTATGCCACAGACTATTGAGGCTATAAACCACGCCAAAGCCGCAAATGTGCAGATAATTGTTGCAATTAATAAAATGGATAAGCCCGAGGCTAATCCCGACCGTATTTTACAGCAACTTACCGAGCACGAACTCGTTCCTGAAGAATGGGGCGGCGATGTTATTTGTGTGCCTGTATCTGCAAAAACTCATATGGGCATTGATAATTTGCTTGAAAACATTCTGCTTGTAGCCGAAATGATGGAACTTAAAGCCAATCCCGACAGACGCGCTAAGGGTATTGTTATTGAGGCTCGTCTTGATAAGGGTAGAGGTCCTGTAGCATCCCTTTTGGTACAAAACGGTACTTTAAATTCAGGCGATATTATCGTTGCAGGTACTTCGGTTGGTCGCGTTCGTATGATGACCAACGAAAACGGTATTGAAGTAAAAACAGCGGGTCCTTCTGTACCGGTTGAAATTACAGGTCTTGCCGAAACACCAAATGCCGGTGACGTGTTTGACGCTGTTTCTGACGAAAGACTTGCACGTCAACTCGTAGAGCAGAGAAAACAAAAGCAAAAAGAAGAAATATTTAACGCAAAACAAAAGGTTACTCTTGATAATCTCTTCCAGAACCTTAGCGAAGGCGACCTTAAAGAACTTAATATTATCGTTAAGGCTGACGTTCAGGGTAGTGTTGAAGCGGTAAGAGAAAATCTTACAAAACTTTCTAATGAAGAGGTTAAGGTAAGCGTTATTCACGGCGGTGTTGGCGCAGTTAATGAGTCTGACGTTATGTTGGCGCAAACTTCGGGCGCAATTATTGTAGGCTTTAATGTTCGCCCTGATGCTGTTGCAAAAGCGGCGGCTGAAAGGGACGGCGTAGATATGCGTATGTATCGCGTAATTTACGACTGTATCGAAGAAATTGAAGCCGCTATGAAGGGTATGTTAGCGCCTAAGTACCGCGAAAATCAAATGGCTACCGTTGAAGTTCGTACTGTTTATAAGATTTCAAATGTTGGTACAGTTGCAGGTTGTTACGTAACAAACGGTAAGGTAACGCGTGCTTGCCAGATTCGTGTTGTACGTGACGGTATAGTTGTTTGTGAAGATAAAATTGATTCACTTCGTCGCTTTAAGGACGATGTTAAGGAAGTTGCTCAGGGTTACGAATGCGGTATAAGCCTTGAGAAATTTGCCGATATTAAGGAAGGCGACGTATTCGAAGCCTTTATTATGGAGGAGTACAGAGATTAATGGCTGGATACAAAATTAACCGTATCACGCAAGATATAAAGGTGACTCTTTCTGAACTGTTGCGCGATGTTAAAGACCCCAGAATCAGCAAATTTTTAAGTATTGTAAAACTTGACCTTTCGGGTGACCTTTCTTACGCTACGGTTTATGTAAGCGCTATTGAGGGGTATGAAACAACCGTAAGTTCGGTTAAAGCACTAAAGGGCGCTTCAGGATACCTGCGCCGTGAACTAGGTATGAGGTTAAGACTACGCAAAGTGCCCGAACTTCGTTTTGTGGCAGATGATTCTATCGAACAAAGCGCTAATATTTCAAAGATTATTGAGTCTTTTAAAGAGGAAGAATCTAATGAGAACTAATAAAAACACCGCTTGCCGAAGACTTACTCTTCGGCAAACGGCAAGGTATTTAAAAAAGCATGATAATTATATAATCCTTACCCATGCTTCGCCTGACGGTGATACTTTGGGTTCGGCTTATGCGCTTTATTATGCTTTAAATGAAATAGGTAAAATGGCATCGGTTATTTGCCCAGATGTTATTCCTAAAAAATATGATTATTTTGTAAGAAAAACTGACCATGTAGCACGCGAAAATGCTACTGTTATTGCAGTGGACGTTGCGGATGAAAGATTGCTCGGTTCTTTAAAAGAGGAATTTGGCGGTAATATTGAACTTTGTATAGACCACCATATTTCTAATACGGAGTTTGCAAAAAATCTTTATCTTGATGCCGATGCGGCTGCTGCGGCTGAGTGTATTTACGACCTTATTTCTTGTATGAGGGTGAATATTAACGATATCACTGCCAAGGCAATTTATACCGCTTTGGCTACAGATACAGGTTGTTTTAAATATTCTAACGTAACCGAAAAAACCCACCGAATTGCCGCTTCACTTTATGAGTTTAATATTGATGCTCCCGAAATTAACCGACTGATGTTTGATACAAAGTCCAAAAAACTGTTAGAACTTGAAAAAATGGTGCTTGAAACGGCGGAATTCCATTTTGACGATAGGTGCATTTTGCTTACAGTAACTGAGGAAATGCAGAATATAACAGGTTGCAGTGGTACTGAACTTGAGGGTATTGCTATAATTTCGCGCAGTGTTGAGGGTGTGAAAGCGGGGATTACCTTAAAGCAAACCGATGATGAGGAATTTAAGGTGTCGCTAAGAACATATCCTCCGCTTGATGCAAGCGCAATTTGTAAAAAACTTGGCGGAGGCGGTCATATAGCCGCTGCAGGCGCGGCAGTAAAGGGAAGTCTTACAGAGGTTAAGGCTACTGTTTTAGAGGCTGTGGCTTCGGCTTTGGAGGAAAGTTATGCAGGGACTGATTCTGCTAAATAAACCGAAAGGCAAGACATCTTTTTCGGCAGTTGCGGCTATAAAACGTCTGGCAAGCGAAAAACGCGTCGGTCATACGGGCACGCTTGACCCAATGGCTACGGGTGTACTGCCTGTTTTGTTGGGACGTGCTACGGCTTTGTCGGGTCTTATGCTTGATGCCGATAAAAAATATATCGCAACTGTAAAACTTGGTATCAGAACCGATACTGACGATATTACGGGTGAGATTTTATGCAAAAGGGAAGTTAAGGTTACTGAAACCCAACTTTCAGAGGCATTACAGCATTTTTGCGGTAAAATAAAACAAAAGCCGCCTATTTTCAGCGCACTTAAAAAGGACGGAGTTCGTCTTTATGCATTAGCGCGAGAGGGTAAAACCGTAGAAATCGCTGAGCGTGATGTTGAAATTTTCGGCATTAAACGTTTAGAACCGCTAAACAGCGATTTTGAGTTTAAAATTGAAACCCACGTTTCTAAAGGAACATATATACGGGCTCTGGCGCGTGATATTGGCGAATATCTCGGAACGGGTGCTACTCTTACAGGGCTTGAAAGGACCTATGCTTCGGGTTTTGATATAGGTGACTGCGTTTCGCTTGATTGCCTTAAGTCTGAAAATTTTGAAGAGTATCTTTTAAGCGAAGAAAAGGCAGTAGAATATCTGCCCGCAGTTTCTGTCACCGAAAAGCAGGCGATAAGATTTTGCAACGGCGGTCAATTAAGTTTTGACCGAATTAATATAAAGCAAGTAACCGACGGCGAACTTTTCAGGGTTAAGTATGGTGACACTTTTTTAGGAATAGGTTTTGCGGATACCGAAAAAGCGCAGTTGGGTATTAAATGTATAATTAATTACCCGAAATAATATTCGCTCTACCCTGGTGCAGAGAGGAATGGTCATAAAAATGAAAAATGCTATAGCCTTAGGCACCTTTGACGGAATACACATAGGGCATAGGGCAGTACTTGATTTACCGAATGATTACCGCAAAATAGCGGTAACCTTTTCGGTTCCGCCCAAGGCGGTTTTAACAAACGATAAAGCACTTATTACAAATAGTTCTGATAAAAAACGAATACTTGAAAGTATCGGAATAGATGAAATATTTATGCTTGAATTTGAAGATGTAAGAGATATGTCGCCCGATATGTTTCTTAATCTTTTAAAGGATAAATATAACCCCGACCTTATAACCTGCGGTTTTAATTACCGTTTTGGTAAAGGCGGAAAAGGGGATATTAATACAATTAAAAATTTTTGTACAGAAAACGGTTGTGAATTAAGGGTTACAGAACCTATATCAAAATGCGGAGAGGTTATTTCCTCCACCTTTATAAGAGAACTTTTAAAAAAAGGTGAGGTTGAAGAAGCAACCCAACTTTTAACCGAGCCCTTTTCTTTTGAAACAAAGGTTATTGAGGGTGACCACCGCGGCAGAACAATCGGTTTTCCTACAATTAATCAAAAATACCCTGAGGAGTTGGTGAAACTTCGCTTCGGAGTTTATAAAACGGAAATTAAGTTTTCCGGTCACAAATATTACGGTATAACCGATATTGGAGTTCGACCTACGTATAAAACCAACTATATTATAAGCGAAACATATATAAAAGATTTTAACGGTAATCTTTACGGTGAAACTGTAAGAATTACACCGCTTAAATTTTTAAGGGACGAAAAGAAGTTTGAGTCCTTAGAAGAACTTAAAAAACAAATATTAATTGATATTAATTCGTAAGGAGAAAAAAATGGCAACAAAAAAGAAAGGAAGTTCCACAAGAAAGCAAAGCGCTAACACTCATAGTAACAACACTGCAGGCAGAAGGCAACTTATGTCGGTTGTTTGGTTTACGGTAGCGTTATTTTTGTTATTTGTTGTGTTTGTAAAGGGCGAAAATTTATGGCAAGGGCTACATAATATAATTTTCGGCATTTTTGGTGTAACTGCATATTTTTATCCCTTTTTGTTAGGGTTTGTAGCCGTTATGTTTGCTCTTGACAGAATAAACGGCTCAATTACCGCAAAAATAATAGAGTCAAGTTTACTTGTTGTTTTTATCGGTGCCGCAGTGGATATTTTCTCAAAACACAATGAAAGCATTAGTTTTTGGGAACATTTAGCGCTTGCTTACACAAACGGCAGTCACCTTAAAAGCGGCGGCTTTATAGGCGCGCTAATAGGTCATCCTATTTATCTGGGATTCGGTAAAACGGGCGCTATTATAACGGTTTTACTCCTTATTTTTGTTTTCTTTATGATAATAACGGGAACTTCGCTTTTATCACTTTTTAATGCGATTAGAAAACCTGTTCAAAAAATCTCCGAACAAGCCGAAAGCGCTTATCAGGAAAGAATTGAGCGTGAGCAGGAAAGCGGCGGCAAAAAACTTAAAGTTTTAAAGGGCTTTAATGTTGATATTCCTGTTGATGATGAGGGTGAAAAAACCTCCAAAAAAGAAAAGGATGAATTAAATCCAAGACAGCGTAAGGTTGTAAACGCTTATTACGGCGAAAATACCGAAAGCGAGGCAGAGCCTGAGGGTGCAGAGGATAAAAAGCAACTTAAAAAAGCGCTTAAAACTACTGCCGAGGAAAGTAAAACACCAGCCGCAGAAATTCAACCTGAAGATATTGATTTTAAGGAAGAAACTAAAAAATTCACTGAAAATCTTGAAGAGATTGATACTTCTACCGATAGCGGTTATAATTTTCCACCGCTTAACCTTTTAAAGCAGTCGGATAGTTCTAATCCTGCCGCCGCGGCAGGCGCAGAGGTTACCGCTGAACACCTTGTAGAAACTTTGCGCAGTTTCGGTGTTGAAACCCGTATAGTTGATATCAGTCGCGGTCCTACTGTTACAAGATACGAACTTCAGCCTTGCGCAGGTGTTAAGATAAGCAAAATTACCAACCTTGCTGATGATATTGCCCTTAACCTTGCAACTGCAGGTGTTAGAATTGAAGCACCTATTCCTAATAAAGCGGCAGTAGGTATCGAAGTTCCCAATAAATCTAGCGATGTTGTAGGTGTAAGAGGTATTTTCGAATCCCCTGCATTTACAGGCGCTAAAAGTAAACTTACCTTTGCTTTGGGTAGAGATATCGGCGGTAATGCAGTAGTAGCCGATATCGGTAAGATGCCTCACGGACTGATAGCAGGTGCTACAGGTTCGGGTAAATCGGTATGTATAAATACAATTATTATGAGTATTCTTTATAAAGCCACTCCTGATGAGGTTAAACTTTTAATGATTGACCCTAAGGTTGTTGAACTTGGTGTTTATAACGGAATACCGCATTTGTTGGTACCTGTTGTTACCGACCCACGTAAAGCGTCAGGCGCACTCGGTTGGGCGGTAAGCGAAATGGAAAAACGCTACAAAATGTTTGCTGACCGCGGTGTCAGAGATCTTGCAGGCTATAATAAGTTTGTTGAAACTTTGGGTGAGGATAGCGAAGTAGAAAAAATGCCTCATATAGTTATTATAATCGACGAACTTGCCGACCTTATGATGACTGCACCTAATGAAGTAGAAGATTCTATAAATCGTATTGCAGCAAAAGCGCGTGCGGCAGGTATGCACCTTATTATTGCAACCCAACGCCCGTCAGTAGATGTAGTTACGGGTGTTATTAAAGCAAATATTCCAACCCGTATCGCATTCGCGGTTTCAAGCCAGATTGATAGCCGCACAATTCTTGATACTGCAGGCGCTGAAAAACTTTTAGGTCGCGGTGATATGCTCTTTAGTCCTGTGGGTTCAAATAAACCTAACCGTATTCAAGGCTGTTTTGTAAGCGATGAAGAGGTTGAGGCGGTTGTTGATTTCATTAAAAACGGTAAAACTGCTGAGTATGACGATAATGTTATGGTTGAAATTGAGCGTCAGGCAGCGGTAGAGAAAAAACAAAAAACAGGACTCGCTGAAGACGGTCCCGAGGAAGACCCGATGTTATCAGAGGCTATTCGCGTTGTTGTTGAAAACGGAATGGCATCAACTTCGCTTTTACAACGTAAGTTAAAACTTGGCTATGCCAGGGCTGCAAGAATTGTTGATATGATGGAGGAACGCGGCGTGGTAGGTCCTTACGAAGGTGCAAAACCGCGTAAGGTACTTATAACTCAAGAACAGTTATTGGAAAAAGAGGCCGCGAGTGAGGAATAATGCCACACAAAAAGTCCCGTAAGCACAAACTTTTCGATGCGGTTATAGCATCGGTAGTTTGCATATTGATTTTCGTATTTTCGGTTTTAGCCAGTAATATCGACCTTAGCAATTTATTTGGTTTCACTGCAAACTTTGATATTAACAGTGACTTTGTCCGCATAATTGATGTAGGTCAGGGCGACAGTATTTTAATTTACAGTAACGGCTATTCGGCTCTTATAGATACGGGACTTTCGACATCTTCTTCTAAAATTTGTACAGTCCTTGAAGATTGCAAAATTAAAAAACTTGATGTTTTGCTGATTACTCATTTTGATAATGACCACATAGGCGGCGCTGAAACGCTTTGCGAACTTTATGGGGCGGATAAACTTATTATGCCCAAAATTCCTGCCAACAGTGAATACTCAAGTATAGCAGAATCACTTATAACCAATGTCAAACAGAATAAAGGTGAAGTTTATACCGCTAAAGTGGGTATGAATTTTAAAATTGGCGAATTTGAAGTTACGGTGCTTTCAAATGACAGTAGTTTTGAAAGCGAAAATAACCGTTCTATAGTTTCGGCGGCTAAAATTTCGGGTAGAAAATTTTTGTTTATGGCGGATATTGAATACGAGGCTGAAAACAGGCTATTAGAGAGCGGTCTGGACCTTAGTGCAGATGTGCTTAAAGTGGGTCATCACGGAAGCAGTACTTCAAGTAAATACAAGTTTTTAAAAGAGGTTAATCCAAAATACGCGGCAATTTCGGTTGACGGCGATAACGATTATGAACATCCTCACAGTGAGGTATTGTCGGCTTTGGAAAAGGTCAATGCCGAAATTTACCGTACCGACCGCGACGGCGATATAACCTTTTACGTAAAAAGCGGCAAAATTGTTACTAATACCGAAAAATAACGGAGGTGCTTTATGGCAAAAAAGGTTTGCCTTTACGGAATTTTATCGGCAATCTGTATTGTTTTGGGGTATGTAGAGCATTTTTTAACCCCTGTATTCATTGCACCCGGTATAAAATTAGGACTTAGTAACGCGGTAGTTTTGCTACTGGTATTAAAACGGGATATTAAAGGCGCTTTTTTGGTTAACATAGCGCGGATTTTGTTATCTGCGCTGCTTTTTTCGTCCCCCTCAGTACTGCTTTATTCGTTGCCTGCAGGCGTTTTTTCGGTTTCGGGTATGGCGGTTATTTCCAATTTCAAGGTTTTCGGTACAGTAGGTTTTAGTATAATAGGTGCGTTGTTACATAATACAACCCAACTTTTCTGCGCGCTTTATTTACTGGGGTCAGGCGTGCTTTATTATGCACCGGCACTTCTTATTTCTGCTTTGGTAAGCGGTGTAGTAATAGGAATGTTAGGCAATTTAATTTTTAAAAAAATCAGCATATAAAGGAATGATTTTTAGTGTGT
>JAZQHI010000048.1:0-12404 GCA_045540535.1 Acutalibacteraceae bacterium
ATTGGATGCAATAGGAAATACTCCTATTGTACGGCTTAATAATATGGTTGACTCTGATTCGGCCGAAATACTGGTTAAGTTTGAAGGACTCAATGTGGGTGGCTCTATTAAAACCAGAACTGCCCTTAATATGATTGAGGATGCAGAGGAAAAAGGTCTAATCGGACCTGATACAATAATTGTTGAGCCCACCAGCGGAAACCAGGGAATTGGTTTGGCTTTGGTCGGCGCAGTTAAGGGCTATAAAACAAAAATAATTATGCCCGATTCGGTTAGTGAAGAAAGAAGACTTCTTGTAGAGCATTATGGTGCCGAGACTATTTTAATCCATGACGCCGGCAATATTGGGCTTTGCATAGAGGAATGTTTAAACCTTGCACTTAAAATGCAAAAAGAAGATAAAAATGTTTTTGTTCCACAACAATTTGAGAATCCCGCTAACTCACAAATTCAAAGGGAGCAAACTGCCAAAGAGATACTAAGTCAGGTTGATGGCCAAATTGATGGTTTTTGTTCCGGAATAGGAACAGGCGGAACAATTACTGGAATAGGCGAAACATTAAAGACTGCTAATCCTGATATGGTTATTTGGGCAGTTGAACCGGAAAACGCTGCAATACTTTCGGGTGGCTCTATTGGCACCCATATTCAAATGGGTATTGGTGATGGAATAATTCCAAAAATATTAAATCAGAATATCTATGACGATGTTTGCATTGTAAAAGATCACGAAGCAATAAAAGCATCTAAAGATTTAGCAAGTAAAGAGGGCATTTTGTGCGGTATAAGCAGTGGAACCAATGTTGTTGCTGCCATAAAACTTGCCAAAAAGTTGGGCAAGGGTAAAAGGGTCGTAACAGTATTGCCTGATACAGCTGAAAGATATTTTTCAACACCGCTGTTTAAATAAAATCTGTTAACAAAAGTATTTTAATAAAAGGGGACTTAAAAAATGGAAAAAAAGGAACGCAGAGTTGGTACAATTTCAAGGGGTATTCGTTGCCCTATAATTCGTCAAGGTGATGACCTTGCAAAAATCGTTACCGATAGTGTGTTAGAGGCAGCCGAAATAGAAGGCTTTGAATTGCGTGATAAAGACGTTATTTCTATGACCGAGTCTATTGTTGCAAGAGCACAAGGCAACTATGCCGGTATTGACGATATTGCTGCCGATGTTAAAGCAAAATTCGGTGGCGGTACAATTGGTGTTATTTTCCCGATTTTATCCCGTAACCGATTTGCAATTTGCCTTAAAGGTATTGCTAAGGGCGCAAAAAAAATTGTTCTTATGCTTGCTTACCCCTCTGACGAAGTTGGTAACGAACTTGCTGATTGGGATAAGATTGATGAAGCAGGTATCAACCCTCATTCTGATATTTTAAGTCTTGAACGCTACCGCGAAGTTTTCGGTGTTCATCCACTTGAATTTACAGGTGTCGACTATGTTGAATATTACGAAAATTTAATTAAAGAATGTGGCGCAGAGGTTGAAATTATCTTCGCTAACCAAGCCAAAGCAATTCTAAATTATACCGATTGTGTGCTCGCTTGCGATATTCATACCCGTGCTCGCACAAAGCGTCTTTTAAAAGCCGCAGGCGCTAAAAAAGTTTTCGGTCTTGACGAAATTCTTAACACATCTGTAAACGGTAGCGGTTGTAATGAACTTTACGGTCTTTTAGGTTCTAATAAATCTACCGAGAATACCATTAAACTTTTCCCACGCGAATGTAAATCCTTAGTGCTTGATATTCAAAAACGTATTTTTGATAAAACCGGCAAAAATGTTGAGGTTATGGTTTACGGTGACGGTGCATTTAAAGACCCCAAGGGCAAAATTTGGGAACTTGCTGACCCTGTTGTTTCACCCGCATTCACTGACGGTCTTATCGGTACTCCTAACGAACTTAAACTTAAATACCTCGCAGATAATGACTTTAAAGACCTCTCAGGTGACGAACTCAAAAAAGCCATTAGTGACAGTATCAAGGCAAAATCAGGTAGCCTTGTTGGAAATATGGCTGCTCAAGGCACTACCCCCCGTCAACTTACCGACCTTATCGGTTCACTTTGTGACCTTACAAGCGGTTCAGGTGACAAGGGTACACCTGTAGTCCTTGTTCAAGGATATTTTGATAACTACACTAACTAACGGGAGGAACTAATAATGAGCAACAATTTACGTCCGGATTCCATGGCACGTATCACAACCAAAGAACTTGCTGATAAATTTATCGCAGAGCAAATAGCAGAAATTCGCGCCCAAGTTGGCGATAAAAAGGTTCTTTTGGCGCTTTCAGGCGGTGTTGACTCGTCTGTTGTAGCGGCACTTCTTATAAAGGCTATCGGCAAACAACTCGTTTGTGTGCACGTTAACCACGGTCTTATGAGAAAAGATGAATCCGAAAATGTAATAAAACTTTTTAAAGATGAACTTGACGCTAATCTTATTTATGTTGACGCTACCGACCGTTTTCTTGACCTACTCGCAGGCGTTAGCGACCCCGAGAAAAAGCGCAAAATCATAGGCGCAGAATTCATTAATGTTTTCGCTGACGAGGCTCGCAAACTTGACGGCGTTTCATATCTGGCTCAAGGCACAATTTACCCCGATATCCTCGAAAGCATCAAGCAAGCCGAGGGTAAAAAGGCGGTAAAATCGCACCATAACGTAGGCGGTCTTCCCGAAGACCTTAAATTTGAACTTGTAGAGCCAATTAAACTTCTCTTTAAGGATGAAGTAAGAGTAGTTGGTGAAGCATTAGGTCTTCCGCACTCTATGGTTTACCGTCAACCGTTCCCAGGCCCAGGTCTTGGTGTTAGATGCCTTGGCGCTATCACAAGGGACAGGCTCCACGCTTTAAGAGAAGCCGATGCCATTCTCCGCGAAGAGTTTGACAAAAACGGTCTTGCAGGTAAGGTTTGGCAGTATTTCGTTGCTATCCCCGATATTACAAGTGTCGGCGTTAAGGACGAAAGCCGTTATGAAGGCTGGCCCGCAATCATCCGCGCGGTTAACACAACCGACGCTATGAGCGCCACTATCGAAGAAATCCCCTACCCACTTCTTCACCATATAACATATCGCATCACCCACGAAGTTGAGGGCATAAACCGAGTACTTCTCGACCTCACACCAAAGCCCATCGGCACAATAGAGTGGGAATAATAATATACTCTTGAAAACCCTTTATTTTACAGGGTTTCCCCGTTCCTGTTTTAACCACTGGCTACACTTCATTTTGATGGATGCTCTGCTGTAAAAAGCAGAGCATATTTTTTATTCCACTTTTTGAAAATTTCATTTTCTTTTTTAGACATTATATAAACAAATTGTAGTCAATGTGTAGTCACCTATATTAACGAGTGCATTTCATATATCCAAATAAAAAATAAATATCATACCACAATTTAGAGATACTTTATTACTGCAGTAAAATCGCAATATCTTTTGATTTTTTTACAAAAACGATTGAATTTATCTCAAAAATATGATATTATATACACAATAAATTCGATTATTCAGAAGGAGGACTTCCTTTGCGGCAAATTAATTATAAAAAACTTTGGATAATGCTTTTGGAAAAAGGAATTTCAAAACAGGAGTTCCGAGAAAAATGTGCTATAAGCACGGGAACGATGACAAAATTAAACAAAAATATAGAAGTATCTATGTCTGTGTTAATTAAAATTTGTAATACTTATAATTGTGATATTTCGGATATTTGCGAAACAACAGTTATTAACTAAAAAATTATAGATAGGTAAGTTATTATTGAAATATGAATTACTTTAATTATAATGAATTTGCTTTTATTGATTTATTTTCTGGTATCGGTGGTTTTCATCAAGCAATGAGCGATTTGGGCGGTAAATGTGTTTTGGCGTCCGAAATAGACCCATTTGCAATTGAGTCTTATATGAAAAACTATGGTATAGATTCTGCACACGACGTAACAAAAATTGAAAATTACCAAATTCCAGACCATGATGTTCTCTGCGCCGGGTTTCCATGTCAAGCCTTTTCCAAAGCGGGAAAGCAACAAGGTTTTACGGATGAAACAAAAGGAACTCTCTTTTTTCAAATTATTAGGATTTTAAAGGAAAAGCAACCTAAGTTCATTATTTTAGAAAATGTACGTAATTTAGTTTCACATGACAAAGGTAATACTTGGCGAGTGATAAAGAGGAACTTAACTGAATTAGGGTATGTTTTATCTGATAATCCCATAATTATGAGTCCTCATCAACTAGGTGTCCCCCAATTGAGAGAAAGAGTGTATATTCTCGGCATTCACAAATCTTTAGGTGTGAATCATCTCAATTTCAATATTCCCAATAAAGAGAAGCATGAAATGGATATCTACAAAGCAGGAATTATAGAAGAAAATCCTGATCAAAAGTATAATATTTCAGCAGATGAAGAAAAGGTTCTTAATTGTTGGGATGAATTCTATCACGGCATTAAAGAAAAAGTAATTGGTTTTCCAATTTGGGCTTTTGAATTCAAGGAAACCTACGATACATCTGAATTACCAAAATGGAAGGCAGATTTTTGCCGCAAAAATAGAGAATTATACGCCAACAATAAAGAATTTATTGATAAGTGGTTAGATAAATGGAACAATTTGCAAGATTTTACTCCTACTCATAGAAAGTTTGAATGGCAGGCGGGAACCTCCATTTCAAGCATTTGGGATGGTTTTATTCAGTTTAGACCATCAGGAATTCGAGTCAAAAGACCAGATTCTTTTCCGGCACTTGTTGCAATGGTTCAAATACCGATTATCGGTAAATTCAAAAGACGACTCACTCCGCGTGAAGCGGCAAGACTTCAAAGTTTTCCCGATACATTTATTCCAAATGAGAATGACCATCAGGCATATAAACAGTTTGGCAATGCTGTTAATGTCAATTGCGTAAGATTTTTAGCTGAGCAATTATTCAACCTTGACCAGCACGACAAAGGCGAATGGAACCCTATGACACAACTTGATGTTTGTGATATTCAACTAAATTTGTTTGATACGGAAGAATGAAAAATGCCACTACCTCAAATGTGTAGAGGAAGTGGCATTTTTATTAAACTGTAAATTCCAATCGTTCTAATCTCTCATCCGATATATCAAGCATGACTTTTGGATTCCTAGGCGTTCCGCCAGAGTTTCTCATTCCTCCTTGGAATGAACCGCAATACTTAAGAGTATCTTTATCAACAAAAATAAACCGAATAGAGTCCAATTTAAAAGACGCTTTGCGGCGGCGAGAAGGAGCACCGCGAGCAATACGCTCTTTTTCATAATTTGATGTTTTTCCCTTTAATGCATCATGCCACTTTTTAAAAGTTTGGTTTTCATCATCAAAAATTGCATTACCCGAAGCAATTATAAAACCAACACAACCATACTCATCAATAGCGTTTTTTACTTCTTGGTATCCATTTGTCGGAACTTTGTCTTTACTTGAACCGTTAGTAGTATGCGCCTTAAAGTCCCACGGAATAGTTCGGGCGCCATCAAACTCAACTTTACCGTAAGATGGACCCGGAATTGTAAAAAATCCTCCTTTGCTTAAAATAGTTTCGCACATGAACTGAAAATACCAGCCAGGCCACTCCATTTGGCGCCAGTTACGACAGCCTCCATCTCTCATAAAAAGTATGCTTTCTTTCCCATCCCAGTATGTTGGAAGTTCGTTCATCAATCTGTCAAAAATTTCTTTACAAACTAATTCTTTATCCATTTTAATACTCCTATCTTTTAATGAGGTGTTCAATATGTTTTATCAAAAATCAATAACGGGTACAGTTTACATTGTTAATAACGGTCGTGTTCTTCTACATATGCATAAAAAATACAAAACTTGGTTTCCTGTTGGCGGTCACGCAGAAGAAAATGAATTTCCACATGAAACAGCAATCAGAGAAGCAAAAGAAGAAACCGGACTCACAATATCTATCGTTAACAACGAAATAATGTCGGATATAGACATCGGTCGAGTAGTGCGTATTCCTTTGCCTTTTTGCACATATTACGAAGGTGTTGGACACAACGAAGAATTTTTTGACTTCATATTTATCGGGGAAACATCTGACACTAAATTAAATCCTGCAAACGAGGAGAGTAAAGAGTTTCGTTGGTTTACATTAGAAGAACTTAATTCTTCCTCAGATATTAAACCTCACGTAAAAAATACCGCTGTGCAGGTGCTCAAATATATGCTTAAAAAAATTCCTAATTAATTATCTGCGGTATTTGCAAAGTAAACAAAACAACCCTTGCGACCACGAGACATCATTATATAATAATTATTTCTCAACAATTTCGAAAACAATGATATATACTTGGCTTTGATTTCGGCATTTTCCGGTTTATTTATGTATTCAATAATTCGTTTTGAGGAATTGAAGTAATCTATATTCCAATTACCGTAAATCTTTTCTTTAGTAATGAGTTCCGAAGGCAAATTCAATTTGGTTGCAATACTAACCATCATTCTATAATGCTTTGCTTGTTCAGGATTTGCAACAACGCCGTTTGGGGTCATCGTTACATCACCACCAACGAGAACAGCAACATAATCAGCATCAAGACCTGGCATCCACCAAGTTCCGACCCACAAATTTCCGTCATTTTTATCAAAATATCTTTTACCTCTTATATATGGCATCCATTCGCATTCTCTTTTGCTGCCCCATTGGGTAAACAAAATGGAATTCGGGTTTTCTTCTATGGTGTATTTCTTGGAATCAAATGATAACAACCCCATAACAGCAACTGAATTATCCGGATGAGTAACGATTGTTTCTTTTACTTTGTTTTGGAAAGACTCAAAGTCAGAGAACAACTTAAAGTCATACAATTTGTCTTCTTCAAACTCTTTTCCACCTTTTAAACAAGTTCTAATATTCTTTTCAGCAAGTTGCGAACCGTTAAACCTAACACTCTCTTTTAATTCAATAGTTATAAAGTCATCGCGTTCTTCAAGGCGCTTTAATTCCGCAATTGAATTATCGGCATTTATTATTTGAGATACATCGTAACACAGTATTAATGTTGCACCTCTATTAACCATATTTGTTATTATACCTTCTTGGTTGTGTTGTGCCTCATCCATTAAAAGCACATACAGATTACCTTTTGTTTTAGCAACCATTTTTTCCAAAGAATAAGAATAACTAAATGAATTTTCCACTTCAGGGAATGAACTTTTATAATAAGCCGTATTTTGTGCGCCACTTATGAAGATTGGACGTAGTTGAGTTTCTTCTTTTTCATTGAGATATTGCACATATAAGTTTAAAAGTATTGCTGTTTTACCTGAACCAGCAGCACCAACAACTCTAATCACTTTTTTGCCATCCGCGATACTCTTTTTAATTTGTTTAATAGCACAACTTTGTTCTTCGGTTAATATAAAGGGTTCTTCCTTTGTTACGATAGAACTCATCGCGTCAATTATCTCTTTTGATGGGCAATATTGAGCGTTTGACAAATCGCATACAATTTCTTCATTACCAGCCACAAGATTTGCGGCAGCAATGGAAATAATATCATCAATGTTTGTTACAATTGGAACAGTTCGTGTTGACGACCACGGGTTTTGTTCAATTAAAGATTGTGCAGAAGCAAAAGACGAATTTCTTATGTACACAAACGGAGCCACATCATATTTTCTTCCAATATCAAGATAATCCTGAAAACTTAATTTATGACGACTTACCTGTATTTGTGGGTGAAGTTCTTTGCCCGGTTCTCTGTAAGCACAGAAAGTGGCGTCGGCAATATATTGTGTGTTCCATTGTTTTGATTCAATAATGTAGGCACATTTATTACCAGAAGAGGATATTCCTGCAATAATTAAATCTATCGCCATTCCGTCAGTAGGTAGAGAATATTCAATAGAGAAAATAGCATTGAGAGGTAATTTAGAAACGGCAGCAGATGTTTTTATATCGTTTAATAACGTTTCCCATGAACCGATTTGACCTGCTTCTGCCGATGGATATTTTTCGGTCAGGCACCTAATAATCTCACTATTACTGGTATCCAATAACTCTTTTACTGTTGAAATATATCCAACCATAGTATAGCCTCCTTGAATATAATTTATATTATTATACCATATTCTTCCTTAAAAGTACAGATAAACAGTTGCTTACATCTTATTTGCCAATAAATCTAAAAACCCTTGAAGGAAAAATCCTTC
The DNA here is from genome assembly GCA_045540535.1 of Acutalibacteraceae bacterium. Lineage (GTDB taxonomy): Bacteria > Bacillota > Clostridia > Oscillospirales > Acutalibacteraceae > UBA737. The sequence continues at coordinate 8,209 of JAZQHI010000048.1, forward strand.
AAGGGTTTTTCTATAATCTAACCTTTAAAATGCCACATATATACAGAATAATCGTTTGTTTCTCTGCAAGATTCAATCGGTATTCCGTACTGCATAAGTTGTGCGCCGTAATACTTCTCACCCGATTTATTATCGGTATATACACGGTCTTCCTCTAAACCTTTAAGTTTTAAGGTTGTTTGTAAATTTATTGCGTGGGTTTTAAGTCGCATTGCGCCTACAACAACCCTGTTTTCATAAACATACTCGAAAACAGCGTAATCATCGGTTTTAGGGTCTGACAGTCTATAATACTTTCCGTTTTGGAAAATATCGTAATTTTCATTATAAAACTTAATGAATTCTTTTACATATTCCCTGTCTTCCTCAGCAATTTTTTCGGGTGCTAATTCATACCCAAACGAACCTGTAAGAGCAAAAATATGGCGCGCTTCCATAGATACGGTTCTGCGTGTTTGATGATTGGGGCAAACCGACACGTGCGCCGATTGACTGCTCATGGGATATATAAGCGAAGTGCCGTACTGAATTTCGGCCCTTTCTACAGCATCGGTATCGTCACTGGTCCAGATTTGCGGTGTGTAATAAAGCATACCGATATCAAATCTTCCGCCACCCGAGGCGCAACCCTCAAACAAAACATTCGGGAAATCGGTGTTGAGTCTTTCAAGTACACTGTAAAGACCTAATATGTATCTGTGGTAATACTCACCCATCTGCTCGGCTTTAAGATATGACGAGCCAATGTGCGCCATTGTTCTGTTGTAATCCCATTTAACATACTCAATATTCGTAGTTTTAAGGACATTTGCAATGCTATCGTAAACAAAATCGCAAACTTCAGGGTTTGTAAGGTCAAGCATTAACTGCCAACGGATTTCGGCTGGCTTTCTGCCGTTTATCTGCATTACCCATTCGGGATGCTGCTTTATTAAATCACTTTCGGGCGATATCATTTCCGGCTCAAACCAGATACCAAGCATTAAGCCCTTATCGTTTACATACTTGCAAAGGTCACTGAGTCCGCACTTGATTTTTTCTTCATTTACATACCAGTCACCAAGAGAAGAACGGTCATTATTTCTGTTTCCAAACCAGCCGTCATCAATTACAAGTAATTCAACCCCCAAATCTGCGGCAGAATCGGCGGCACGTTTTATTGTTTCATCTGTAAAGTCAAAATAGCAGGCTTCCCAAAGATTAAGAAGAATGGGGCGCTTTTTATCCCTGTAAACGCCGCGGCAAACCCTGTTTTTAATAAGTGAATGGAAGTTATGCGAAAGACCGTTTAAACCGTTATTACTAAAGGATATAACAAGTTCGGGGGTACTGAAACTGTCACCTTGTTTTAAGTTCCAACGGAAATTATGCGGGGATATTCCGCCCGACAGATTAACAACATTATACTTGCTTAAATTAGCCGACATTTTATGGTTACCCGAATAGCCAAGGGCAATACCCATTGCCTCGCCGCTATCCTCGGTAGTGCTGTGCTCTGCCATAATCATAAATGGATTAGCATAATGAGAACTTGAGCCGCAGTTGGATTCCACTACAGCGCCTGTATGCAAAAGCGGTGCTCTTTCAATTTGTCTTTCTCTGCACCAAGTACCAAAGTTTGAAATAACATCATAATTTCGGTTTTCAAATGAAATATTTCCGCTTAACGCGCGAAGCAGTGTTATAGCATTAGCGCCCTTGTTTGTAATTTTAACCCAACGGGTTATAACATTATAATCATAAAATACCGCATAAAAAAGGCTTGCCTCTACACCGCTCACACTATCTGCCGTTTTAATTTCAAGAGTGCTTACATTGTCGCCGTCTTCAGCGTAAGAAGCAGGCAAACCCGCAATTTCAGGCTTTCCGTTATGTATACAATAATCGGTTACTCTTAAATCAACAAAATTTGTACCGTCAGAATTTAAAACCTCTATTGCGGGTGCAGTAATTCCACCGTCACCAAAAGCGGGGTATTCGAGCAAGGCATTATCTAACGTAGGTATATTCTCGCTTATGTCGGACTGAAAATCACCGCCAAGCCTATAGCGTTTTGCCATATAACTATGGTCGCAATCAGGTAACCTTTTGCCGTAATAGATATGCATAAGCATACCGTTTTCATTATGCATTATATAACTTGTATTTTGTGTATTTAATTGAAACTGATTGCCTGTTACTTTTATAATATTCATAGTTTCTCCTTTATATCTGATTTTTTTAATAATCTATTATATTATTATTCTACCACTTTTTTCAAAAAGTTCAATCAATATTTTAACACACAGGTAATAAACCGAAAAGACGCCTGTTTATTAATTTAAAATATGGGTAAAATCCAAAGTTTTTCCGCCATATAAATTTTCTTGCGCGATATAGCAATTAAGATTTATCTGCAACTTGAAATTTTTAGACACAAATGTTATATTTAGTTAAGGGAGGGATATAATGACTGCTAATCACATAAAAACAGTAACTATACTCGGCGTTGCCGTTTTGCTGATTTTCACACTTGTTTTGTGGATTTTTTGGGGCAATACCGCTCTCGAACTTAACAAATATTCGGTCAAAAGCAGTGCTTTACCCGAAGAATTTTCTGGGTTTAGAATTGCACACATTTCCGATTTGCATAACGCAGAAATGGGGAGAAAAAACGGAAAACTTATTGGAATGATTAAAAGCGCTCACCCCGACATTATCGCAATAACGGGAGATTTAATCGATTCGCGCAATACTGATATAGATGTTGCTTTGCATTTTGCCGAACAAGCGGTAAAAATTGCGCCCTGCTATTTTGTTGCAGGAAATCACGAGGCGCGGATAAAGGAATACGAAAGTTTGATTAACGGTTTAACGGATTTAGGGGTTACTGTACTTAACGACGAAAAAACCGAACTCCACAAAAACGGACAAAAAATTTGGCTTTTAGGGGTAGAAGACCCAAGTTTTAAGACAGACTATTTGTTTGGCGACGAAAAAGATGTAATGGCAGATAAATTAGAAAACCTTACCGATGAAAACGGCGGTTACACAGTTCTTTTATCCCACAGACCCGAACTTTTCCCGATTTATGTAAAATACGGCGTGAATTTAGTGCTCAGCGGTCACGCCCACGGCGGTCAGGTGCGGTTACCTATTTTAGACGGTTTAGTAGCACCAAATCAGTGGCTTTTTCCAAAATACGATGCAGGACTTTTTTCCGACAAAGACACTAAAATGATAGTTAGCCGCGGTATTGGCAACAGTATAATCCCTGTAAGGATTAACAACCGCCCCGAAGTAATTTTAATAGAACTTAAAAAAGACTTATCTTAAAAATTAACAGGTGACACAATATGCTGACTTGGTTTAATAAATTATACGAAAAAAGTGAACTCAACTTTTCGCTTATTTTAATAGGTATTTACTGCCTTTTAAATTCCTTGGCTAACCCTATAACCGAAATTATTGAGATTGACAGTCTGGCGGCATTTATTTTTAACCTTTTTCTTTCCGCACTAATTTTTTTGTGGATTAAAAAACGGGGTTTATGCAAGTATTACGGACTTTGCAAACCGACAGTAAAGGCAAATCGGTTTTTTTGGTATATTCCTTTAATTATCTTTATGTCAAGCAACCTGTGGTTAGGGGTAAAATTTAACCTCGGCTTATTAGGTTCTTCCTTTTACATACTTAATATGCTTTTTGTGGGTTTTTTGGAAGAGATTATTTTCAGAGGTTTTCTCTTTAAAGCCATTGCTAAGGATAATTTAAAATTAGGTTTGGTTATTTCAAGTGTAACTTTCGGTTTAGGGCATATACTTAACCTCTTTAACGGCAGCGGAATGAATCTTGTTTCAAACATTTGCCAAATAATTGGTGCGGTTTTTGTAGGTTTTCTTTTTGTTGTTATTTTTCTAAAAAGTAGCAGTATTATCCCCTGCATTATAACCCACTCGGTTAACAACGCTGTGAGCGTTTTTGCAAACGAAACGGCATTTTCCGACAAAAATCAAATACTAGTATGGGCTATAAATATTATAATCGTTGGCCTTTACTCCCTGATTCTTTGTAAAAATGAACCTAAGATTTCAGAATTTTCAAAAAAGCCTCTTTAATGATGCTTTAAAATATATAAATAATTGAGGTATTTATTATGAAACTTTTATTTAAACAACGCCTTTTTTCCTGGCTTGACAGTTATGATATTTTTAATG
>JAZQHI010000049.1:0-11663 GCA_045540535.1 Acutalibacteraceae bacterium
GGCACGCCAAAAGGGGTTGGTAAAGAAATTTGCGCCGAAACCGCTAAAAAGCAGACAAAAATTGCCGCTAAAGAAGTTTTACGAAGATTTTGTTTTTTATTCTTTTGCATTTTAAGTCACTTGTTTATTAATCTACATCAATTCTCCGCTACCGCCACATTCATAGTCATAATGACCCATGCCACCGCAATATCCGCAGTACAATTCATTACGTGAACATTCCCATTCATAGTGGTCGTATGGATAGCCGCCGTAACGCTCGCATAATGAGCAGTACATTTCACCACCTGCGCCGCCATTCATAATAGGACATTCGTATTCATAGTGGTCGTACGAATCGCAATGCGGGCAGTACATGCCACCGCCTATGCCACCGCCGCCCATTGGGCAGTCCCATTCATAGTGACCGTAATTTCCGCATAACGGGCAGTGCATATCGCCACCTGTACCACAGTTGCCGTAAGTGTGACCGTATGACCAACACATTTCGCAGAAATCTATACCGCAATTCTGGCAGCAACCGTATTCTTCACCGCCGTAATGGACACAATAAGCCCAGCATCTGTCACACTGCGCGTCACTGCCGATATAAATGCTATAACTATGGCCGTACGGTTCTAAATCGTTTGTTTCACGGTTGCCGCAATTTTCACAAACTCTAACTTCTTGACCCCAATCTTCACAACTAGGCTCCAACTCTAAAACCCAACCGTCAGGGCAACTGTGACCCAACGCGTCAACCGTTCTATTCTCTTTTTCGCCGCAAGCGGTACATGCTCTTTCTTCACTACCCGAATTTGTGCAGTCGGCTTTTGTTACTACTGTCCACTCGTCAGGGAATTTATGACCTGAAGCATTAATTTCACGGGATTCTTTTTCGTCACAGTTAAGGCATTTTCTGGTTTCTGCGCCATTTTCGGTGCAGGTTGCCGCCTTAACGGTTTCCCAGATTTCAGGGAAAGAGTGACCCAAAGCCTTTATTTCGCGTTTTTCTATATTACCGCATCTGTCACAAGTTCTGGTTTCTTCTCCTGCCTTTAAACAGGTAGCGGCAGTAACCGCGGTCCAGTTTTCAGGGTAATCGTGACCTAAAGCACCAACCTGATTATATTTATACTCGTAACTGCATTTTTCACACTTATCTACTGTATAACCGCCCTTTGAGCAATCGGGGGCAACAATTTCGGTATAAACTGTGTGGGGCAGTTTTTCTATAGACTCGCCTTTTTCGAATATATATCCGCAGTCCTCACAGGCGCTGTCGCCCGTATAACCGTAGGCCGAGCAGGTAGGCTCACTTGCGCCCACTGTAACTATAGTATGATTATGATTAGCAGGGATTTCCTTACCGTATTCCTTAACAAATCCGCAAACGGTACATACCGTGTCGCCTGTGTATCCGTTCTCGCTTTCGGTGACATCCTTTTGGTTTACAAGCACAAAATTATGTTCAGCGGTTTTTTCGGTTTTTGTACCTAAAGACACAAGCATTTCGCAAACGGTACAAATCTGGTCACCGGTATAACCCTCTTCACCGCAGGTGGCATTTTTCGCATTTATAAGCACTGTTTTATGACCAACGGCTTCAAGAACAGTACCCTTACTTAGTTCTGTGCCGCAATCTTCACAGTTAGCGTCACCGCTGTAACCCGCCTTGCTACAGGTTGCCGCAACATAATTACTTGTAACCGGGGTGTGACCTTTTGCCTTTTGGACACTACCCTCAACCTTTACTTTATTACAGCCTTTGCAAACAACGTCGCCGCTATAACCTTCCTCAGTGCAGGTGGCGTATTTTATATCCCTTGTTACATAATAACATTGACCTACAGATTTATCTACCGAACCTTTTGTGAGTACTTTTCTGCAAGTATAGCAATACTCGTCACCCGAATAACCGTCATTTATACAGTCGGCGGAGACTTTGTTTATTAAACCTGTTTTGTGACCTTTAGCCGCAATCGCTAAGTTGTTAATATCCTCACCGCAGTTTTCACAGGTAAAAACACCGTAATTACCCTTTTCGGTACAGGTGGGTGCTACATAACCCGGCATTTCTGCCGCGTAATGACCTTTGGCTTTTATTGTATAACCGTAACTGAAAACCTTATCGCAGAATTCGCAAACGGTCCGTCCAGAGTGACCGTCCTCAGTACAGGTTGCCTCTTTGGCATAAATTACAGTTTCGCTATGAGCAGTTTTGGGAAGTTCTTCACCCTTAACCTCAATTTTACCGCAACCGATACAGTATTTATCGCCCGAATAGCCAACCTTTTCGCAGGTGGGGTTTTCGGCGTATAAAACCAAGTATTCGTTATGTCCGCAAGAAAGTTGCTCGTATTTAACGGCAGAATTCTGCGCGGCATCAATTCCCGAATTTGAGTATGCTTTTACAACAAGCACCTCGCAACCGTCAAAAACATTAGCGCCTAAAGATGTTTCGTAAGGCACTACAACCGAAAGCAGTGAACTGCAGTTCTGGAAAGCGCCGTCACCAAACAGAACAACGGTATAGGGAATTGAAACGCTTTCAAGTTTTTCACAGCCGTAGAATGTGTAATTGTTGATTTCTTTAAGATTTTCGGGTATGTCAACTAAAACAAGTTCAGAACAACCCGAAAATGTGCTTTCGTTAAGAATTGTTACTTTTTGGGGGATTTCCATTTCTGTCACAGAACGGCAGTTTTTAAATGCCGAACCGCCGATTTCTATTACCGAATCGGGAATATCTACAATGGATAACAGATAACAGTTATAGAACATTTCTTCACTTATATTCTCTAAGCCGTCCGACAAGCGAATTGCAAACATAGAACCGCAATTCTTAAAAGCGGCGGCACCGATACCGGTAAGTGTATTGGAAATTGAGATGCTTTTTAAAGATTTACAATTTTCAAAAGCCGAACTGCCGATTTTAGTAACGGTTGGGGGAATGAGTACACCCGTAATTTCACCGCAGTCCTTAAAAGCCGAGTCGGCTATAGAAGTAACGGTATATCCGTCAATCTCAAAAGGAATTGTAATGCAACCTGAAAGACTGCCCTCGGCTCCCTCTATAACCGCTTTGCCCGATTTTACGCTATATGTAAACTTTATTCCGTCTATATTTGACAGATGCTTTTTATAACGTACCAAGTCGAGAATATCGGTTTGGTAGTTACCGCTTATGTCTGCATTGGCTATCTGCTCGTCACTTTCAAAGTCGGTAAGCAAGCCTTTGCGGATAATTACCATATCATCCGCGCTGAAAGAACCGCTTTTATCAAGGTCGCCGACAGATGTAACCGAAACTTCGGCTTCGGTAATATCGGTTTCTTCCGCACTTACAAATAAGGTTGTAGCGGTTATAACCGCTAATGCTAAGAAAAATGTTAATAACGCTTTTTTCATTAAATCGCATCCCTTTTAAATTTGATTGTGTAATTATACCAAATAAAAAAAATTTTGTCAATTAACCTATTTATTATATTAAACTGTACCGATGTTTATACTAAAAACAAAAAAACTTGACTTTAGGGGAAAAAGGTTGTATTATATATTATCATTATATTATTCGTAAAACGCTGAGAAGGACATTAACTTTTTTCTTATTTCTTTAAGAGAATGTGGGTCATAGGCTGAAAACCCACTAAGAAACGGAATTTGTGAAACCACCTTTGAGTGCCGTGGGTAAAAAACACGGACGTACCGCCTGCGTTAAAGGCAAAAAGAGATTTATCACTTTTTTATCATTCACCGCATACTACGTGGCAGATTGCATGTGATGAGAAAGATTTAAGTTTTAATTTTTTATCATTTACCGCATACTACGTGGCAGGTTGCATTGATAAGAAAATTAAAGAATGATTGCCTCAGACAAGTTTTTAATTTTTTATCACTAACCGCTTTTTTATCACTAACCGCTTTTTTTATCACTAACCGCTTTCTACGTGGCAATTTACAAGGATAAAAATTTTCCTTGTTACATTTAAAATGCAGGTTGCAACGATAAAAAATTGCGATTCAGTAATTAAAGTTTTTTAAGATTTATCTTAATTGGATAAAATTTAAAACTTTAATTGGGGTGCTAAAAGCCTTAAAAGTTTTTACTATGTAAATTGGTGAGCAATCAGGCGGCGAGTGATAAAAATAAGGGTGGAACCGCGGAGTTTTTAATACTTCGTCCCGAGGGACTGTTAAAGGTCTTTCAGGACGGAGTTTTTTTATTTTAAGAAAAAATTGGAGGTATATATATGATTAAGGTAACATTAAAAGGTGATGTTGTTAAAGAGTTTAACGAGGGCATTACCGCTTACGAAGTTGCAAAAGAGATTAGTATGGGCCTTGCAAAAGCGGCTTGTGCTGTAAAGATTAACGGTGAAAATGCAGACCTAAGAACCGTGCTTAACAGCGATTGCGCGCTTGAAATACTCACTTTTGAGGACGAGTACGGCAGATGGGCTTTCCGCCACACCGCTTCGCACATTTTAGCGCAGGCTGTAAAGCGTTTGTTCCCGAACGCAAAATTAGCGATTGGTCCTGCAGTTGATGACGGTTTTTATTACGATTTTGACGTTGAGGAGAACTTCACTCCCGAAGACCTTTTAAAAATAGAAGCCGAAATGAAGAAAATTGTTAAAGAAGACATAAAACTTGAACGTTTTACAATGTCAAGAAACGAGGCAGTTGAATATTTTAAAGGTAAGGAAGAACCTTATAAGGTAGAACTTGCAGAAGGCATTGCCGAGGGCGAGGAGATTTCTTTCTACTCACAAGGCGATTTTACCGACCTTTGCGCAGGCGCTCACCTTATGAGTACAGGTCTTGTAAAAGCCTTTAAACTGACCTCTGCCACAGGCGCTTACTGGCGCGGAGATTCAAGCAGAAAAATGCTTTGCCGCGTTTACGGAACTGCTTTCCCGAAGGCAAGCGAACTTGAAGCCCACCTCACAATGCTTGAGGAGGCTAAAAAGCGCGACCACAACAAATTAGGAAGAGAACTTGAACTTTTCACCACAGTTGACGTTATCGGTCAGGGTCTTCCCGTAATGCTTCCGAAAGGCACCAAAATTCTTCAGATTTTGCAACGTTTTGTTGAGGACGAGGAGGAGAGAAGAGGTTGGCTCAGAACCAAAACTCCCCTTATGGCAAAACGCGAACTTTACAAGATTTCAGGTCACTGGGACCATTATTTAGACGGTATGTTTGTATTAGGCGACCCTGAGGACGAAACCAAGGAATGTTTTGCACTTCGCCCGATGACCTGCCCGTTCCAATACCAAGCATATTTGAACCGCGCGCGTTCTTACCGCGATTTGCCGCTTCGCTACGGCGAAACTTCAACCCTTTTCCGTAACGAAGAATCGGGCGAGATGCACGGGCTTATAAGGGTCCGTCAGTTCACTATTTCCGAGGGTCACTTAATCTGCACCCCCGAACAGTTAGAGGACGAGTTTAAAGGCAGTTTGGAACTTGCAATATTTATGCTTAAAACCTTAGGTCTTTATGAGGACGTTTCCTACCGTTTCTCACAATGGGACCCCAACGACCGCGAAAAATACATTGGAACAGACGAGCAATGGGACGAAGCACAGGGTATTATGGAAAGAATACTCGACCATTTGGAAATCCCCTATAAAGTGGGCGTTGGCGAGGCGGCTTTCTACGGACCTAAACTTGACATTCAGATAAAGAACGTTTACGGCAAGGAAGACACCCTTATCACCATTCAGATTGACCAGATGTTAGCCGAAAAGTTCGGTATGGAATATGTTGACCGCGACGGCGTTAAGAAGAATCCTTATATTATCCACCGTACATCAATCGGTTGTTACGAAAGAACCTTGGCGCTTCTTATTGAAAAATATGCAGGCGCGTTCCCGATGTGGCTTGCTCCCACTCAGGTTAAAATTCTGCCTATTGCCGACCGCCATCTTGACTACGCTTACGAAGTTAAGAAACAGTTAGAGGCTAAGGGTATGAGGGTAGAACTTGACGACCGCAACGAAAAAATCGGTTATAAGATAAGAGAAGCGCGTCTTAATAAAGTGCCGTATATGCTTATTATTGGCGACAGCGAGGTTGAAAACGGCGCTGTTTCGGTTCGCAGAAGAGGCGAGGACGGCGACCTTGGTGCCATGAACACCAACGATTTTATTGCTATGGCAGTTGAGGAAATCGAAACCAAAAAAATTAAGTAATCAAACTTTTCTCAGGAGGTTTTTTCATGTCTGATTATTTAAAAATGAATAACGAGCAACTGCTCGAAGAATTCAAAAAAGTACGCGCAGAGTACGAAACTTTACGTTCAATGCATTTGTCGCTTGATATGTCAAGGGGAAAACCCGGTTTTGACAATATGGATTTAAGCGAAAAGATGTTTGACCTTGTAGGCAATGACACAGGATTTAAGAATATAAGCGGGATTGACTGCCGCAACTACGGCGGACTTGACGGTCTTTTAGAACTAAAAAACCTTTTCGGTGAAATTCTTGAACTCGACACCGAACAGATTATTGTTGGCGGTAATTCCTCACTTAATATGATGTTTGACACTATCGCTCAGGCTATGACTCACGGTATGGGCGGCGAACCTTGGGGCAGACAGGACGGTCTTAAATTCTTATGTCCCGTACCCGGATACGACCGCCACTTTGCTATAACCCAGTACTTCGGTTTTGAACTTATCCCCGTTCCCACCAATAACGAGGGACCCGATATGGATATAGTTGAAGAACTCGTAAAGGACGAAAAGGTTAAGGGTATATGGTGCGTGCCAAAATATTCTAACCCCGAGGGTATAACCTATAGCGACAATGTGGTTCGCAGAATGGCTAACTTAAAGCCTAAGGCCAGCGATTTCCGTATTTTCTGGGATAACGCTTATGTTGTGCACGATTTGTATGACGAGGGGGATAAATTGCTTAATATTTACACCGAATGTGTAAAGGCAGGCAACCCCGATTTACCGATTATATTTACATCTACTTCTAAAATCACCTTCCCCGGCGCCGGCGTTGCTGCAGAGGCGGCAAGCCCCAACAACGTAGCGCTTTTAAAGGTAAGAATGGGTTATCAGACTATAGGTCCCGATAAACTAAACCAACTCCGCCATGCAAGATTGCTTCACAATCTTGACGATGTAAAGGCACACATGAAAGGTCACGCCGCAATTTTGCGCCCTAAATTTGAGGCGGTGCTTAACGAACTCAATGCCCAACTCGGCGGTAAGGGAATTGCGCGTTGGACCAACCCCAAAGGCGGTTATTTTATAAGCCTTTATGTTATAAACGGTTGCGCTAAAAGGGTTGAACAACTTTGCGCTAATGCAGGAATGATTTTAACCCCTGCAGGCGCCACCTATCCTTACGGTAAAGACCCTGACGACAGCAATTTAAGAATTGCGCCGTCCTACCCGTCAGTAAAGGAAATTGAAACCGCAGCAAAGGTGCTTTGCGTTGCAGTTAAATACGCGGCTCTCGAAAAACTTTGCGGCGAAAAATAACCGTAATATCAGTCTTTATTTACCGAAACAGGCATAATGTTTGTTTCGGTAAAACATTTATTGACTTTACCGCGCGTATTGTGTATAATATTAGAGTATATTTACCACTTTTGTGGAATTACAGTAATAATTAGTTGGAGGATTTGCCAATGAAGTCCAAAAGAACAGGCAAGCCGATGTTTTTTATAGTCTTCTTTCTGATTCTGGCGCTTACATACACCGCCTTTTTCGGAATTGAAAACTATTACGGCGATACCAGACAAGTTTATGTAAAGGGTGCTGAAGATATCCGTTGGGGTATTGATATCAAGGGCGGCGTTGAAGCCGTTTTCTCACCCGATAAAGCAGATGTTGACATCACAGATGAAGATATGGATGCCGCAAAAGCGATTATTGAAACCCGTATGGTTAACAAAAACATAACCGATTACGAGGTTTACACCGATTCGGACAACCATCAGATTATAGTTCGTTTCCCCTGGGCAGCGGACGAAAGCGATTTTGATGCCGCTTCGGCAGTGCAGGAACTCGGAGAAACCGCTCTTCTTACTTTCTGCGAGGGCGAAACTAAAGACACCGTACTTTTAAGCGGCGCGGAGGATATTAAATCTGCTACTGCAGGTCTTAACCCCGAAACCAACGAACCTATCGTTCAGTTAGACCTTACCGCTTCGGGTACTTCTAAATTCAGTGCCGCAACTGCAAGACTCGTAGGTTCTACCATCTCTATCTGGATGGATGAAACTATGATTTCCGCCCCCTCTGTAAACGAGGCTATCACCACAGGTGAGGCTATGATTACAGGTATGGGCAGTGCAGATGCCGCAAAAGAACTTGCTGACAAAATCAATGCGGGTTCACTTCCCTTTGCACTTACGGTTGACGATAGCAAACTTCAGGTTATTTCACCTACCCTCGGTTCTGACGCTTTGCGCGTTATGTTGATTGCAGGTTCTATCGCATTCGGTATAGTTTGCTTACTTATGATCAGCCTTTACCGCCTTAACGGCTTTATCGCCGCTATCGCCCTTTTGGGCCAACTTGCAGGTTCTATTGCCTGCATTTCGGGTTACTTTGGCGGGGCGGACAGTTTTACACTTACAATCCCAGGTATTGCAGGTATTATCCTTTCTGTCGGCGTTGGTGTTGACTGTAACGTTATTGCAGCAGAAAGAATCCGTGAAGAATTCCGCAAGGGTAAGACTATTGACGGCGCTATCGACAGCGGCTTTAAGAACAGTCTTAGCGCAGTTATTGACGGTAACGTTACAATCGTTATCGTATCGGTTGTGCTTATGGGCGCATTCGGTACACCTGACAGTCTGCTCGCTAAAATCTTTGCACCCCTTATGTCACTCTTCGGTTCACAGGTTACGGGTGCTATCTATTCATTCGGTTATACATTGCTCGTTGGTACAATCTTCAATCTTATAATGGGCGTTCTTGCTTCCAAATATATGTTAAAGAGCATTTCTCAACTGAAATTCCTCAGAAAACCCTGGCTTTACGGAGGTAAGAAAAATGCGTAAGATGTTTGATTTTAATAAAGCATTCAAAAAGATACTTATTGTTTATGCCGCTTTGTTTGTGGCAGGCATTATCGTAGCCGCTGTTTTCGGCGTTAATTTGGATATTAACTTTAAAGGCGGTACTAAAATTTCCTATTCTTACACAGGCGACCTTGCTGATAAGGATATTAAAACCGTAGTTGATGAAAAGATTGAGGCTAAGTACGAACTCACAAAGAGCACCTCTATTGCAGGCGACACTAAGACCTTTGAAATTTCGCTTGTAGGTAAAGATGCCCTTTCGGCAGAAAATCAGGAAGAACTTTCAAAAGCCCTTACCGAAAAGTTTAAGGATAACGAAATCCAACTTTACAACTCAACCTCGGTTAGCCCCTCGCTTGCAGGTACATTCCTTATAAAGAGTTTGGTAGCCGTTACAATTACTGCTATACTCGTTGTAATTTACGTTGGTATCCGTTTCAGAAGAATAGGCGGTGTTTCTGCCGCACTTACCGCGCTTGTAGCGCTCGTGTTTGACGTTCTTGTAACATTCTTTACCTGCGTATTCTTCGGTTTGCAGATTGACTCTAACTATATGGCAGTTGTTCTTACAATACTCGGTTACTCGCTTAATGACACAATCGTTATTTACGACCGTGTTCGCGAGAACAGACGTCTGGATCCCGATAGCGAAATCGGCGAGGTAGTTAACCTCAGTATTAACCAGACCTTTAAACGTAACATTGTAACTTCAGTTACAACATTCCTTGCAGTTATGACAATTGTTGTTGTATCCGAACTCTTCGGTCTGCAAAGTCTTCGCACCTTTGCTATTCCTATGGCATTCGGTCTTATCTCGGGTGGTATTTCATCACTATTTATTGCAGGTCCGTTGTGGGTTATCTGGAAAAGAAGCCGTGCTAAAAAGGCTGCTAAAAAGTAATTATAAAATACAAAAAGAGAAGATTCGCAAAACGAGTCTTCTCTTTCTTTTTGTCTGTATAGTAATATTTTTTCACTACAAACTTTCGTAGCAAATAAAACTGCGTGATACTCCAAACAGAGTATCACGCTAATTGCCATTATCCCCATTTTTATACATTGGTTTCTTCAATAATCCGCGGTTCACGGTTTAATTTATCTTTCTTCAAAAACAGTTTGTAACGCGAAATTTTTCTTATATCTCTTACTATATTATGCCTGTCCCCGCAAACACTGCAATCGTTTGTGTAAAACTCATAATAACAGTCGCGCCTTTTAAACCTTGTTCCGCAGCCTGAGTTAATACATTTACGGCAGGTATGCCCCAAATATTTCGCTTTTAGTTCCGAATATTTCACCCTAAAAGTGTCCTCCAAAATCATTATGATATGCGGTGTATAATCCTGATTTGCTTTACGCTGAATTTATATGATATTTTATTATAATATATGGTATATATGTTTGTCAATAAAATAATATGCTCACATAAAATCGTCAGTGTTATCACACAATTTCCTGTTCCAGATTATCAAATTCGGGTGAAGAAAAAAACTCACCCAAGGTTATTTCCAAACCGTCACAAAATTTCTTAATTGTGATGATTGATATATCACGTCGGTTTTCATCCATCATACTATACGCGGTTGACGGTGTAACACCCGATATATTCGCTAATTCATTTATTTTGATCTTTCTTTCCTCACACAGTATTTTAAATCTTTGGGCAACAACATCTTTGACGCTCATTAAACTCACCTCAAAAATATTGTATGCATTTTTACGTTGTTGCGTATACGCACTTGCGTATAAAGAGAAATAATGTTATAATATTACATCTTAGAATGCTTTGAGGTGTTAGTATATGAAATGTGAAAACCGTTTTTGTATTTACCAATGTGATGGCGTTTGCAAAATAGCAGAAATCAGTATAGATAGTTTAGGAATGTGCACAGCATGTATATATCCCGATTTAGATGACAAGGTTTTAAATCAAGCCAAGTTGAAACTTTTAAAAGAATACGAAGAATTAGATATTGAATAATTTTTTATAGTTTATATAGTGTATTAAACATTTTTATTACCTCTTACTTATTACCTATCAAAAATCCCGTTCACTTTTTTAGTGAAAAGTGAAGAGTGAAAAGGTAATAAGTAAAAATCCCGCTCACTTACGTGAACGGGATTTTTGGAGGCACCACCCAGAATCGAACTGGGGATAAGGGCTTTGCAGGCCCCTGCCTTACCGCTTGGCCATGGTGCCGTATTAAATTTCAAAAATAAAGGACGCTTAAGTTTGTTTTAAGCGTCCTTGTGGAGCGGATTACGAGGCTCGAACTCGCTACCTCCACCTTGGCAAGGTGGCGCTCTACCAGATGAGCTAAATCCGCATCAAGTTGGTGCCTCCGGTCGGAATCGAACCAACGACACGAGGATTTTCAGTCCTCTGCTCTACCGACTGAGCTACAGAGGCAAATGTGGCGACCTGGATGGGGCTCGAACCCACGACCTCTAGCGTGACAGGCTAGCGTTCTAACCAACTGAACTACCAGGCCAAAAATGGTGGGAACAACAGGGCTCGAACCTGTGACCCTCTGCTTGTAAGGCAGATGCTCTCCCAGCTGAGCTATGCTCCCACGCCATTGACCGCGCCTGGTTTGCTATCACTCACCGGCGACGAACACTATAATAAC
>JAZQHI010000050.1:0-10796 GCA_045540535.1 Acutalibacteraceae bacterium
ATAAAGATTAAATTTTTCAATGCAATAATTATACGCTTTAACATAACTTTGAATTGCAATCGGACTGCCTATGTTATTGCGTAGGTCAATGCCGTTTTTCTCGGCATATTCTGTAGGCAAACCGTTAACATCCATTACCGCATATCCGTTCGCTACAAGATACCGTGTAAGGGTTTGACGTTCTACCTGCGAATCGTCGGTCGTAACAGTGCCGCCTGCACCGTGGCAATTAATTACCAAACGCGTAGGCGTGCCGTTATCGGTATAATTATCAGGCAAAATAATAAGTCCGTTATCTTTATAAACATTATCATCACATAGCCCCAATAAATTGAAATCAATGTCGATAAAAAAACGATGTGTTTTCATTTATATAACCTCAAACTTAATTGTATTATTTTTTCGCCAGCATTTTCTATTCAATTCATCTGATACAATCTTTGTAAAACCCGTATTAGCCGAAAACATATCTACTATTAGTATTACGGTTACCATTTTTACCACTACGAAATCTTATTGATTTTTTTCACGCTTCTTAGAATAATTAATCCAACTACTAATATTACAGGAAACACTGTCGCTACAAGTAATCCTATTTTCAGATTACCGCCCGCCTTTTCGGAAAGACTTCCCACCATAGCAGGACTTACCATAGCACCTAAATCGCCTGCCAAAGCCAAGAATGCAAACATTGCAGTTCCCCCTCTTGGACAATGCTTAGAGGATATGCTGATAGAACCGGGCCACATTATTCCAACCGCGAAACCGCAAAGCGCGCAACCCGTAAGGCCAAAAACAGGCATTTTTGACAGTGACGCCAGCAAATAACAACCTGCACACATAATTCCGCAAACAAGCATTACCTTGGTTAAATCAAGTTTTTCGCTGAACTTCCCGTATAGCATACGCGATATACCCATAAACATTGCAAAAAGGCAAGGACCAGCCAAATCACCGACCGCTTTTGATACTCCAATAGCAGACTCTGTAAATGCCGATGCCCATTGTGCCATGCTTGCTTCTGAGGCACCTGAACATATCATAAGCAATATCATTAACCAGAATATCGGTGTTTTAAGCAACCTGATAACGCCCATGCTCTTACCATCATCAACCAACCGTTCTATAGGACAGTTAATAAAATTAAAGGTGTTATATAACGGCACTAATGCCCAAATAAAAGTAAGTATCTTCCAATTCTCTACACCGAACACTGCAAAAAAGAAAGTCGAACCCAAAATTACACCCATTGCACCCCAACAGTAGAAGGAGTGTAAAATACTCATCACTCCGTCCTTATTTTCAAAGGGACATGCTTCAACGATAGGGCTTACCAAAACCTCGATAAGACCGCTGCCTATAGCATAAAGAACCACCGAAATTAAAATAGCAATAAACGGTACAGAAAGTATTTCAGGTAAAATCGCCATTAAAATGAGACCTACCGACGATAACACCTGAGAAGCAACAACACAGGCGCGGTATCCGATTTTATCGGCAAATTTGGTGGCTGCAAGGTCAACAAGCAGTTGTGTCAAATAAAAAACTAACGGAATCATTGCAATCTTATCAAGTGTAATTCCGTATGTACTTTTAAATGTTAAAAACAACAGTGGCGTAAAATTAGCAGATATAGCCTGCGTAACAAACCCCAGATAACACGCCAGTAAAGTCTTTTTATAATTCTTTTGTTTTGTCATTTTAATTCCCTTCAAGTTCAAGCGAAATTTTAAATTTGATTATATCACAAAATTTCAAATTTAACAATAAAAATCAACATTTGGTTATTCGAATTAATATTTACAGAGATTTTAGTGCTATACCACCGCCTTGACATCAAAAAACTTATCAAAAAATTCTGATATATAAAGAACGAAAAGTAAAAATCCCCGTATCTTGCGATACGAGGATTTTTGAGGTTTCACGAACTGTTTAGATTTCAAGTTTTTATGAAGCATTTTCAAATTTCAATGTATAAGTATCTCTTGGGTCTAAGTCATAGATATTGAAACTATCTTTTGATGATTCTCCAACAGCAAGCGGATCAGAATTAATATGACCTGAATCTACAACAATTCCTTCGCTATCATATAGTTTATACCCTACATTTACATTAGAACTTTCATTTATTTTGTCTGTTTTAGATACCAATTTCAAAACAATATCAAAACGTAGCGTAGCCTCTCCATCATAATTTACTTCGCTTTTATACTCTAACTTACTGATTTGTACTGTACTCGTATAAGAACTATATCTCATATCTTGGAATGTTGATGGTATTGTAGGCAAATTCACTTTTACAGAAATAGAAGGAAGGTCAGATATTTTTAATGTCTTTGTATCAAAACCTGTACCGTCATCAAGCGTCACTTTTAAAGAAAGTGTTCCTGAACGGCTTGCACTTCCTTGCAATTCGGAATCTTTAATATAAAGTCCGCACAAATATCTGGATGAATCCCACTGTTGATTTGTCCAATCAGTAAAGTCGTCAGATGTAAATGGAATATCTTTTTGAAATAAATTTGTGTTAGATTCATCTGTAATGGCAATGCTTGCTGTACCGCTTGCAGAAAGATAGGTATTTGTAGCATCTTGAAGTCCAAAGAATACAATATGATGCTTGTTTGCGTTATCATATTGAACATTCCTATCACTGATATACTGTATGGGTACACTCGTAGTAGTATCTTCGTAAGCACCCTCGTTATAATTGGTGTCACCATAGGAACTGTTGCCACCACTATAAGTGTTCTTTCTTGTTTCTCCGCAGCCAGCAAAACAAAATATCAATGCTAACACCAAAATTTTTGCTAACATTTTTTGCATAATAAAACCTCCTAAATTTTATGTTATAAATTATAACATATATTTATAACATTTGTCAAGGCATAATAATGGTGAGGTGATTTTAATGAAAGAAAAACTCATCATTAATAAGAAATCTTTAAAAGGTGAAGACGGTTATAAAACCTTTTCTATTAGAATAAAGGAAGAAACTGTAGCCAATTTAGATAAACTATCAGAAGAAACTAATCGTTCGAGAAATGAACTAATAAATATATTGCTTGATTATGCAATAGAAAATAGTGAAGTAAAATAAGCAACAGCACCTGATTTTGTTTGTAATCAGGTGCTGTTGCTTATTGGTTATTTGATTTTACTGTATTTATTGACGAAATCAGCATTACACGAATTCTTGTACAAGTATCGCGCCGTAGCCACACTTCACATCCAAAGGGCGCTTATCGTTTCACTTCCGAAACACTTAGTTCCACAAAGCAAAAAACCGACCAATTGGTTGGTTTCTGTTTTGGAAAGGGTGTACGAATTCGATGCCCTTTGAATTTTTGGGTTATGGGGTTGAACCCTTACATATTTTATAATTAGTGCCGTAGGCACACCGTAACTTCTTCACTATTCACTATTACTTATTACTTAATCGACAAGTTTCGAAAAAAAGAGTGAAAAGTGAAGAGTTAATAGTGAAAAAGTAAAATCGACAAGTATCTGTCGAAACTTGTCGATTTTTTGGTGGGAGCGGGTGGATTCGAACCACCGAAGTCGAAGACAACAGATTTACAGTCTGCCCCCTTTGGCCACTCGGGAACACTCCCATATTAAGTTTTGCTTGAAAACCAACTACTGTTTTGAGTACCATTTAAACTCGAGAAAACTTGGAGCTGGTGGACGGACGCAACCTTTTTTCAAAAGTTTGCCGTGCTTGCGGCATAGCCGCTACGCACTTCGCGTCTAAAAACATCACACCGTGATGTTTTCTTAACGCCGCTCACCCTCTCAGGCTTCGAGTCCGACTAAAGACTCGAGAAAACTTGGAGCTGGTGGACGGACTCGAACCCCCGACCTGCTGATTACAAATCAGCTGCTCTACCAACTGAGCTACACCAGCATTTTCAAGCGCCTAAATAATATACCACAATGCGCGAACAATGTCAAGTGTTTTTTTAATTAATTTATTTTTTAATTTAAAATGCTTAAACATTCAATTTTTTCATTGCCGAAAATGAGCATATATGGTATACTGTTTTAGCAATTTAAATTAAATTTAAGCAGGGATATAATGACAAAAATTGAAACCAACAAACTGCTTTCTTTTATTCTTGAAATTCTTGAAATGATGGTAGAATCGGGGGCGGAAATTTACCGCGTAGAAGAAAGCGCTGTTCGTATTTGTAAGGCTTACGGTTTAGGCCGAGCCGACATTTTTGCTACAACTTCCAACATTATTATATCGGTCGAAAGTTCCGATGGCGTTATAAAAACACATACCCGCCGAATTGGTCAGATTAATACCGACATTGAGCGCGTACACCAACTAAACGCCCTTGTAAGAAAAATGACCGATTCAAAACCCAACCTTTCGGAAATTTCAAAAGAAATAGCACAAATTAAAAATATACCGACATATACTCCCTTGGTAATTTGCGTTTTTTACGCTGTAATTGCAGGTTCGTTCTATCTTTTTTTCGGTGGCAGAAATATTGCTGAACTAATCGCGGCTTCAATTATTGGATTTCTTATTGGTATAATTTCAAAAATTTTAGGAAATATAAACGCCAACAAAGCATTCATAAGGTTTATTTCCTCGTTATTTGCCTGCTCTGCCGCAATTATTTGCAAAAATATAGGCATAGCAAATAATATAGACTATATTATAATTGGAAATATTATGACCTTAATCCCCGGTGTTGGACTTACGAATTCTTTGCGCGACCTTTTTGCAGGCGACAGCATCTCGGGAATATTGCGACTTATAGAAGCGGTATTATTGGCGATGGCAATTGCCTGCGGATATATAATTTCGGTATTTTTGTTTGGAGGCGGTGCGGTTTGACATTGGAAAGAGTAATTATTGAAACCTTATCCGCCCTTTTCGGTACACTCGGTTTCGGTTTTCTTTTTAATATACGTGGTAAGAAACTGATTTTAGCGGCAATAGGCGGAATGCTTTCGTGGGATTTATTTTTAGCCTTGGGCGTTTTGTTTGAAAGCGAACCTCTTCGCTACTTTTTGGTTGCAATTTGCAGTACTGCTTACGCCGAGATTTTAGCCCGCATTATGAAAACCCCTGCCGCCACTTTTTGTATTATAACCCTTATTCCCTTAGTACCGGGCGGTGCCATGTATTACACCACAACCTATGCTTTAAGCGGTAATATAACAGATTTTTCGCAAAAAGCGATTTATACCCTTGAATTAGCGGTAGCGTTATCACTCGGTATTGTTATTGTGACAGCAGCCGCAAAATATATATTTGGATTTAAAAGAAAAAAACATCTGGAGGATAATAATGACTGAGATTAAAAACCTTGAACCTGAAAGAGTGTTCAAGTATTTCGAAGAAATAAGCCAAGTTCCTAGAGGTTCGGGCAATATGGATGCTATTGCAGAGTACTGCGTGGATTTTGCAAAAAAACATTCATTAAAATATATAAGAGATGCGGCAAACAATGTAATTATTTACAAAAATGCCACTAGTGGTTTTGAAAATGCACCGTCGGTTATTTTGCAAGGTCATCTTGATATGGTATGCCAGAAAGAAAGCGGTTACGACATTGATTTTGAAAGCCAAGGTCTTAAAATCTATGCAGACGGCGACTTTTTAAAGGCAGAGGGCACTACTTTAGGCGGCGATAACGGAATTGCCGTTGCAATGGTATTGGCAATCCTTGAGAGCGACGTTATCCCCCACCCTGCTATTGAAGCGGTATTTACAACCGACGAAGAAATCGGTATGTTGGGCGCAGTAGCGCTTGATATGAAGAACCTCAGTTCAAAAGTTATGATAAACATTGATTCCGAAGATCAGGATATTGTGACCGTTTCGTGTGCAGGCGGGCTGCGGTTCAGTGCAGAAATCCCCTTTAATCGCCAAACAAAATGCGGTACAGCAATTAAAATATTGCTTAAAGGTTTAAAAGGCGGTCATTCGGGAGTTGAAATTGACAAAGGCAGAGTTAATGCCGATATTTTGGCAGGCAGAATACTAAATCACCTAAAACACCTCACCGATTTTGAAATTATAAGCATTAACGGCGGCGACAAAGATAACGCTATTACACCGACTTGCGAAATTTTGCTTTTAAGTGAAAACGGTGACTCTTTAGCAGAGTATACTGAATCTTATCTTAAAACCGTTAAGGCGGAAATTTCTGCAAGGGAACCCGATTTTTGTTTTGAAATCACTACCGTCCCTGGCACAGAACACAGTGTTATTGAAAAAGAAACTGCAGAAAAATTAATCTACTTTTTAACTCTTACCCCTAACGGCGTTATAGATATGAGCGCTGAAATAAACGGATTAGTAGAAACTTCACTAAATCTCGGTATATTGCAAACCAATGAAAATAATGCCGAAATGCATTATGCACTAAGAAGTAACAAAAAGACAAGCCTCGAATTCTTATGCGAAAAAATGAAATCATTTTTTGAAATTTTCGGTATAAAAACTAATGTATCAGGGGCTTATCCGCCTTGGGAATTCAACCCTAATTCAAAACTTCAGACCATGTATACTTCCGCTTTTAAAGAGCAGTTCGGTTATGAACCTAAAATAGAGGCTATTCACGCAGGTCTTGAATGCGGTGTCTTTTCGGACGCTATTGACGGTATTGATTGCATTTCCATAGGACCGCAGATGTACGATATCCATACCGTAAACGAAAGACTTAGTATTTCATCAGTAGAAAAGATATACAATTTGTTATTAAATGTATTATCGAAATTAAAATAATATAGTACTTGAAAAAAAGTGTTAAATATGATAAAATTATATGAATTTTTTATAGTAAAGGAATTAAGAAATTAAAAAATATTTTCCTTTACGGATAGGAGAATATATGGAAAACAAAAATGAATTCAAACCCTATATTCCCGCCGAAAAAATAACCCCTGAACTTACCGTAACTTCTATTATTATGGGTATACTTCTGGCAGTTATTTTCGGTGCGGCTAACGCTTATTTAGGGTTAAGAGTCGGTATGACGGTATCGGCATCAATCCCGGCGGCAGTTATTGCAATGGGAGTTATTCGCATTATTATGCGCAAAAACTCTATACTTGAAAGCAATATTGTGCAAACAATAGGTTCCGCAGGTGAATCTTTAGCGGCAGGCGCTATTTTCACCCTGCCTGCACTGTTTCTTTGGGCAGCAGAGGGCAAACTTGAAGAAAAGCCTGACATTTTAGAAATTACACTGATTGCCCTTATAGGCGGTCTTTTGGGCGTATTCTTTATGGTACCGCTCAGAAATGCGCTTATCGTTAAAGAGCACGGCACATTGCCTTACCCCGAGGGTACTGCTTGCGCAGAAGTTCTGCTTGCAGGTGAAAAAGGCGGCGCTAATGCATCTACCGTTTTTGCAGGTATGGGCTTTGCCGCACTTTTCAAGTTTATAATTGACGGCTTAAAAGTAGTATCGGGCGAAGTTTCAGGCAGAGTTAAAGGTTATGCTGGTGAAATCGGCACCCAAATCTATCCTGCAGTAATGAGCGTTGGTTATATATGCGGCGCGAGAATTTCTTCTTATATGTTCGCAGGCGGTGTACTTAGTTGGTTAGTGCTTATTCCCCTTATTGTGCTATTTGGCGAAAACAGCGTGCTTTACCCAAGTGTTGAACAAACTATTGGTGAAATTTTCGCCGAAAGCGGCGCTTCGGGTATATGGAGCAATTATATCCGTTATATCGGTGCAGGCGCTTTGGCGGCAGGTGGTATTATAAGCCTTATTAAATCACTTCCCCTTATCGTTAAAACCTTTAGCGGCGCTATGAAAAGTATGGCAGGCGGCATTAATTCTTCAAATGAAAGAACTGCACGTGATTTAAGCCTTAAGGTTGTTTTAATTGCAATTTTAGTTCTCACTTTGTTGATATGGCTTATCCCCGCTATCCCCGTTAATCCAATTGGTGCAATTATTATTGTTGTATTCGGTTTCTTCTTTGCAACCGTTTCTTCCCGTATGGTAGGTCTTGTAGGCAGCAGTAACAACCCCGTTTCAGGTATGGCAATTGCAACCTTGCTTATTGCAACACTTATCCTTAAATTCACAGGTAGTGACGGTATTAAGGGTATGTGCAGTGCAATCGCAATTGGTTCTATCATTTGTATTGTTTCTGCTATTGCAGGTGACACTTCTCAAGACCTTAAAACTGGTTATTTGTTAGGTTCTACACCTAAAAAGCAACAGACAGCCGAAATCATTGGCGTTGTAGCATCGGCTTTGGCTATAGGCGGTACACTTTATTTACTTGACAAGGCTTGGGGCTTCGGCAGTGACGAATTGGCTGCCCCGCAGGCAACCCTTATGAAACTTATTGTTGAGGGTGTTATGGGCGGTAATCTGCCTTGGGCACTTGTATTCACAGGTGTATTTATTGCAGTTGTGGTTGAACTTATCGGTATTCCTGTTCTTCCATTTGCTATTGGTATATATCTTCCCGTTCAATTAAACGCTTGTATTATGGTAGGCGGTCTTGTACGCTTGGCACTTGACAAATTAAAGAAAGAACCCGCAGAAAAAGATGCTATTGTAAATGACGGAATTCTTTTCTGCTCAGGTATGATAGCGGGTGAAGGTTTAGTAGGTATTGCGTTGGCTCTCTTTGCGGTATTCGGCATAAGCGAAGTTATCGACCTTTCTAAATACATCCCTGCTACCGTTTCAAATATCGGCGGTTTAGTACTTTTCGGTGTTATAATACTTACTCTTCTTAAATTTACAGTTTGGAAAAAGCGTAGTAAATAATATGGCTAAAAAAGTTGACAGTAATCAAAATTACCTTGATAAAAAGCCGCTAAGGAAAGACGGCATTAACTGGAATTCCGACCAAAACGGAATTGTAACCCTTGAAATTGAAAATAAAGGCTTTTATAACCGAATTGCGCAAAAACTTTTTAAAAAGCCTAAAATCAGTTTTATTCACCTTGATGAGATGGGGAGTTTTGTGTGGCCCATTATCGACGGTGAAAAAGATATTACCGAAATTGGCAAACTTGTTGACGGTCATTTCGGAGAAAAAGCGCATCCCCTTTATGAAAGACTTGCAAAGTATTTTCAAATTCTTGAAAGTTACGGTTTTATAAGTTTTAAAAATTAATCCAAAAGCCTGACAGTTTGAGTTTTTAACCGACTGTCAGGCTTAAATTTTTAAAAATTTTAATTTTTTTGCACTAAAATCCCCTAAAAACATATTATGTTATTGAAGTTATCTGCAAAAGGCTTCAACCGAATTAATTTACATTAGGAGGATTTTTATGGCAGATTTAAAAAACGGTTGCCCTACAGATGCCGCCTTTAAAGAAGCGGTTTGCGTAGATGCAGGCAGAGTTTATGATTCTTGTTGTGACAGAGATTGCCTTGAAGATTTGCGTTGTTTTTTTCTTCCCGAAGATCAGGAATTAGTTAACTCGGCAGTTAGCGTAAGACTAAGATCGGCAGAGGTACTTAATGTCTTTATTGACGTGCAACCCGTTAATTTTAACAAGGGCTTTTATTCTTGCGACCTTACCTTTTTCTTTCTTTTGGGGTTTGATATTTTCACATCGCCCAACAAGTGCGCCACTTGCATAAACGGTATTACCACCTACAGCAAGCGAGTTATACTTTACGGAAGCGAGGGCAACGTTAAGGTATTTTCAAGTACAATCAGTGAAGATTGCATTAATCAGAACAGCACACGTTCCAACAACTGCCCTAAGTGCGTGGTTCAAGCGGTTGACCCCGTACCCTTATCCGCCCGAATTGGCGAAATCCGCGACTGTTACGAAAACGTATGTTGTATACCTGAATGTGTTTGCAAGTGCATAGGCGGCAAAGTAGTTACCGAACAACAACGCGGTGAACCTGCAATTTTTGTAACACTTGGTTTATTTACTATAGTTCAACTTGTCCGCAATGTTCAAATGCTAATACCTGTATACGATTTTTGTATTCCCGAAAAAACCTGCACCGATTCTGCAAACGACCAACCCTGCGATGCATTCAAAAAAATAAAATTCCCAACCGACGATTTCTTTCCGCCAAGACCCTGTGATATTTCGGGTTGCGGCTGCGGTTGTGAAAACTGCGACGAATCATAAAATAACCCACATAAAAATAAATTTAAGCCAAAATCAACACCCTTTGCCAATGGCAAAGGGTGTTGTTCTGAGTTTTTAATTTAATGCAGAAGTATCAAGTTCATTAAAAGATTTAAAGAATTCTTTCAAATCTGCTATATCCTTATCTATACCGCCTGCTATATTGCTTTCAAAATTCATTGGCATAACGGGGTCGTGAACACTAAGTCTTAACAAGAACCAACCGTTTTTAGTAGAAATCCTTATACCCTCGCGGTTATCGTCCGCAATTTTATATTCAGGTACAGTGGCGGCATATTCTTCCAACTTAGCAATTACTTGCTGACCGTAAGTTCTAAAATCTTCCGCTAAAATATTAAACCTTACTTCCCTTTCTTCGCAAGGCATTTCAAGAGGTTTTAAAAGGTTATTAAAATCAGTTCCTTTTGCTAACTCAATAACTATTTTGGTTACAAGGTAAGCCCCGTCATCAAGGAAATAGTTTTCTTTAAGCGCCGCGTGACCCGAAGTTTCAATTGCTAAGGGACAATCCTTACCGTCAGCAGTCAGTTCTATAGCCTTATTAATAACGTTTTTATAACCTCTGCGATAACGGTAATGCACTCCTCCGAGTTCATTTTCAATAAACTTTTTAAGACCGTCACTCGTAACCGAATCGGTCACAATAACCGCATCGCGTCTACCGTTTACCGCTATA
>JAZQHI010000051.1:0-5909 GCA_045540535.1 Acutalibacteraceae bacterium
AGACCGCTTGGCCTTCCGACTTACCTTTAAAACGGTTAATAAATAACTCTTAACTAAATCCCTATGGCAGTACAGTTTTCTGCTGTAGGGATTTTTAGTAGTTTTAAATTTTTTTAAAATATAAGTTGAAAAAGCAAGTGGTATAAGTGTATAATAAATATAATTAATGGGCAGTATAATCAAAAAAGATTTTAAGGTCCGTTTTAATATTGGAAAAATTCAAATTACGAGGTCCTGAAATATGAAAATAACAAACGACATAAAATATATAGGCGTTAATGACAGAAATATTGACCTGTTTGAAGGTCAGTATATAGTGCCTAACGGTATTTCTTATAATTCTTATGTTATAATTGATGAAAAAATTGCCGTTATGGATACGGTTGATGCCGCATTTACTCACGAATGGCTTGACAATCTTGAAAATGCTTCAAACGGTAGAAAACCCGATTATCTTATAATTCAACATATGGAACCCGACCATTCGGCAAATATTATGAACTTTTTGAAGACCTATCCCGCTGCTAAATTAGTATCATCGCAAAAAGCGTTTAATATGTGCCAGAACTTTTTTGGTACAGATTTTGCCGATAACCGTATAATAATTGCCGAGGGGGACACCTTAAACCTTGGTAAACACAATCTTCAGTTTGTTGCCGCGCCAATGGTTCATTGGCCCGAAGTTGTGGTAACTTACGACAGTACCGATAAAGTGCTCTTTTCGGCGGACGGTTTTGGTAAGTTCGGTGCTCTTGATACTGATGAGGATTGGGCTTGCGAAGCAAGGCGTTATTATATAGGCATTGTTGGTAAATACGGGGCTCAGGTGCAAAATCTGCTTAAAAAAGCGGCAGGACTTGATATTAATATTATTTGTCCGCTTCATGGACCTGTTCTTAGTGAAAATCTTGGTTATTATATTAACTTTTATAATACTTGGTCAAGTTACCAACCCGAAGAAGACGGTGTTGTTATTGCCTATACTTCGGTTTACGGCAACACAAAAAAGGCAGTTATGCTGTTGGCTGAAAAGTTAAAGGCCAACGGTTGCCCTAAAGTTGTTGTTAATGATTTGGCAAGATGCGATATGGCAGAGGCTATTGAGGATGCTTTCCGTTATAGTAAAATTGTTCTTGCAACTACTACCTATAACGCCGAAATTTTCCCTTTTATGCATACATTTATTAACGGTCTTACTGAGCGTAATTTCAGTAACAGAACGGTTGCTTTTATTGAAAACGGAAGTTGGGCGCCGCTTGCTACCAAGGTTATGAAAGGTATGCTCGAAAACTGCAAAAACTTAAGTTACACCGAAAACAATGTTCGCATTTTATCGGCTTTAAATGCTGAAAGTCTTGCTCAACTTGATGATTTGAGCGCTGAACTCTGCCGCGAATATATGGCTTTAAAAGACGATGCGCCTAACAAGAACGATTTAACAGCGCTTTTCAATATTGGCTACGGTCTTTATGTTATAACTTCTAATGACGGCAAAAAGGATAACGGACTTATTGTCAACACTGTAACTCAGGTTACTAATACACCTAACCGAATTGCTGTAACTATTAGTAAAGAAAACTATTCTCACCACGTAATTAAGCAGACAGGGAAAATGAATATCAACTGCCTTACAACAGAAGCCACCTTTGCAGTGTTTGAAAAATTCGGTTTCAAGAGTGGAAGAAATGTTGATAAATTTGAGGGTTGCGAACCTTTGCGTTCGGATAACGGACTTATAGTGCTTCCGCGTAATATAAATTCCTTTATGTCGCTGGAAGTTGAACGCTATGTTGATTTTGACACCCACGGAATGTTTATTTGCACGGTTACCGAAGCGCGTGTTCTTTCCGACAAAGAAACTATGACATACACTTATTATCAGGAAAATGTAAAACCCAAGCCCGAAACCGACGGTAAAAAAGGTTTTGTATGTAAAGTTTGCGGTTATATTTATGAGGGTGACACTTTACCCGAAGATTTTATTTGTCCGCTTTGTAAACACGGCGTTGCCGATTTCGAAGAAATAAAATAATTTTTAGGAGGAATTAAAATGAAAAAATATGTATGCGATGTTTGCGGTTGGGTTTATGACGAAGCCGTAGGCGATCCCGATAACGGAATTGCCGCAGGTACTAAGTTTGAGGACCTTCCCGAAGATTTTGTTTGCCCTTTATGCGGAGTAGGCAAGGACAGTTTTAGTGAAGAATAATTAAAATTGTATAAAAATGCCCCTTTGGTTAAAGAATAAAACCAAAGGGGCGTTTTTTATGGCAATAATGAGTAATAAAGAATACGGAAAACTTACAAAAAAATTATCACCGCCGTCAACAAAAATTAAAGACTTTATCTGGGCTTATGCGGTAGGCGGTTTTATATGCGTTATGGGGCAACTTTTTATCGAACTTTATGAATATTTAGGTTTAAGCGAAAAGACAGTAAAAATGTTAGTTCCCGTAACATTAATTTTCATTGCAGGGTTGCTTACAGGTTTAAAACTGTTTGATAAAATTGCCAAAAGGGCAGGGGCAGGAACTTTAGTGCCAATAACAGGCTTTGCCAATGCAGTAGTGTCCCCCGCAATAGAGTTTAAAAGCGAAGGGTTTATATTAGGCGTAGGTGCGAAGATGTTTACCATCGCAGGACCTGTTATCGTGTACGGTACGGTGGCAAGTGTAGTGTATGGAATTGTTTATTGGATAACCACATTACTCTAACGAAAAAGGCTTGACTGAATTAGTCAAGCCTTTTCCTATTCAATTTAAATGCCAATAGGTGCATCAGTATATAAAGCTTCCTTGTAAGTTATTTCTTCTTTAATTTCAAGAGCAGGAACGACACAAGACAAGACCTGATTTGTAAAAGCTTTTGTGCCTGCCGTTGTGTAATAGTGTACAGGATCAGAGTGTGCGTCCTCTGTCAGTGAGGTTGAAATTGCATATAAATCGTTGATTGCAAAACCATGCTTCTTAACCACCTCAACTGCGGCTTGGTTATAAGCTTCTATTTCTTCGTTATAACGCTTGAAATCTTTACTCATTTTCTCCGACAGCACAGCGGTAGAGGTTGCAAAAATAACCTTAGCATCGGGGAAAATTTTTTTAATACGCAAACAAATACGGTCAATATAATAGGCATACACTTCAATCGGCGTATGAGGCTCTTCTTCAAATAAACGCAAGCAATCCCAAAGTCCCGCATTCCAGTGAATCACATCAACTTTTTCGCTATTCATAAGTGTTTTATACTCATGAAGATAGCGCAAAACGTAGGATGCGAATCGACAGTTTTCAGTAGGAAAGTAAACTTTTGCCTTTCCTTCTAACGTTTTTTGTACAGCCTTATCGTACCCCATACGAATAGAGTCGCCTATAAGTAAAAGATTTTTCATAAATTTTCACCTCGATTCTATTATACCACACCGCTGATTTAATGTAAATATTTTTCAAATGGTGTGTCCTATATTGACAGCAGCAGAGGGTTGGGTTTTAGGACTCGGTGCTAAAATTTTCACCATAGCAGGCCCCGTAATCGCTTACGGTACATTGGCGAGTGTAATTTATAGGGTTATTTATTGGGTAATGCAAGTATTATAAAAGTGAATATGGCAAATTTGTTATAGAAAACAATCCTCCGTTTTGATAAAATAAAATTGAAATGGGGGATTTTTTTATGTGTAACAAAAATTTAAGCACGAAAGACCTTGCATTGTTTTTTGCCGACAATACAGAAAAGGAAGATATTATTGCGGCAATTTTCAATCATTTCAGACTTGATTGTTTGGAAAGGTGCAATATTAATCCGTCACAGTTCGATAAGTTGATAAGGGAATTTAACGCAAAAGATTATTGTGATATTGATATTGTTACTTCGATTATTGATATGATAAAAACAAGTCAGGCAAGCGCACTGGATAAAGAAAATGAGTTAATAAAAAAGATTGTTTCGTATATTTCAGAGCATTTGACTGAGAACATAAGTATTGAAGCGATTGCCGAAGCACTTCATATAAGTTATTTTTATATGTGTCATATATTTAAAAATAAATATGGAATCTCGGTTAATACTTTCAGGACACAAAAAAGGCTGGAAATTGCAATGAGAAAACTAATATACAGCGATGAAAAAATTGTGGACATTGCTATTCTGTGCGGTTTTGATAATGTGAGTTATTTTACCGAGATATTTACTAAAACAGTGGGTGTTTCACCAACATTATTCAGGACAAAAAATAAAGAGGTTTGCTTACACGAGTTTTACGATTTTTGTGATATGCTTTTAGCAACAAATTTGCAAAATTTCAGTTTTTTAAATCAGGATGTAGTGTCAACTGAATTTTCGGCTAATGCAATTTCGGTACACGAGCCTGATGAAAGGTTTGGTTTCTTGCACGAAACTGCAATTATTGAGTATCACGGTGTTTTATACGCTTCGTGGTATAACTGCCCTGAAACCGAACTAAAAGGCTATACACCTATTTGCGGAAAACGTTCTTATGACGGCGGTAAAACTTGGACAGATTTGGAGATTATTTGTGAAGACAAAAGCGAAAAAATTATGTATTGTCCGCCTGTATACGGTATTTGCGACGATAAACTTTATATGTTGGTTAATCAAATGGTAGCGCCTGACCACATGCATGCTTTGGATTTATATGTATTAAATAATGAAACCGAAAAATTCCAATTTCTTTGGTCAAGACCAATACCTTTTAAATTAAACACAAATGTTGTGCAATTGCCTGACGGAAAGGTGATGTTGCCGGGCAGAATTGCGAAACTTGACGGTTTTCCAAATATTCCCGCAGTGCTTATTTCTGATAGCGGAAAAATAGATGCTGAGTGGCGACTTGTAAAGATAGCCGAAAACGGTGATTTGCCCGACGGTAAAAAACTTATTCATCCTGAAATTTCTGTAATGTGTGTTAAAGATACCCTTTATATGTTTAACCGAAACGACCAGCGAAGAGTTCCTATTGTTTACTTATCAAAGGATTTTGGTGAAACATGGAGTAATGCGCACAGTCACGATATACCTTACGTTTCCAGTAAAATATATGCAGGGAACTTATTGGATGGCAGAAACTATTTAGTTGCAAATGTTGATGAGTTTGACCGTTCAAAACTGGCTATTTATTTTACCTATAAAAGCAGTGAACTGTTCAGCAAAAGAATTGTTCTATTCGATAAGAATACCACTAACATAAAAAACGCAACGGCTTGTCATTATCCTTGCGCATTTGAAAGCAACGGAAAACTTTATATCATTGCAACGCTTAACTATGATTGGCCGCGTAGGGGAGCAGTATTGTTTGTTTTAGACCTTAATGAAATTTAAATAATAATAGAGGGCGGCTTTTAAGCCGCCCTCACTGCATATATGCTTTATTCAAGTATTTCCAAGTAAAAATATAGCGCAAAATCCTGATCGTTTGCCCATTCGTCATAAAATTCACCGCGTACTTCATTGATTTTAAATGGGTACACATAAGCGCAGGAGCCTTCGCCCTTATCGTTAAACAAACAAAGGCAATTTCTGATACAACGCTCTGCGGCAGATTTATAATATTCGTTTTCAGAACAGTTATAATATGCCTTAAATGCTCTTGCTGTAAGGCAACTCCAATAATGCGGAAAAGTATCGCCAAAGAGTCGGGTTTTGCCAAACCAACGGTCGTCCCAAAATCTTATAGGCAGTTCGTTAAGGTGAAAACTTGGTTGATGACCGTTAAATCTTTCAAGAACTTTTATGTGTTTTAGCGCTTCTGTTCTATAATGTTCGCTTTCGGTAACATAAGCGATTTCAGATATAAAGGTCGCGGCAGGGGAAACAATGGTTTGCTCAAAATTTACCTCGTGCTTAGGGTAGGAAAGTGAATTTGCAACTATGTTGTCGGTATGTTTTATGTACAT
>JAZQHI010000052.1:0-24676 GCA_045540535.1 Acutalibacteraceae bacterium
GTCAATAGGTTGCAAATAGGCATACTCACCTTCTATTTTTGAAAGGATATAATCTTTAGGCTCCATATAATCACCTCTATGATTATGCAAAAACGGCTGAACCGAAATTCAGCCGCTTTAAGTTTAATTAGACGCCAAGGCGTGACTTAAGGGCAGCAAGCTGCTCTTCAAGTTCCTTAGGCAGACGGTCACCGAACTTTTTGTAGTGCTCAGTAATTTCTGCTGCTTCTTTAACCCAAGCTTCTTTATCAACCTTAAGGATAGACTTAAGAGTATCCATATCCATATCAAGATCGGTAAGATCGATATCCTCGGGCTTCGGAACATAGCCGATAGCGGTCTCGGTAGCATCTGCCTTGCCTTCGCAACGGTCAATGATCCAGTTGAGAACACGCATATTGTCACCAAATCCGGGCCATACGAAGTTGCCCTCATCATCGGTGCGGAACCAGTTAACATTGAAGATCTTGGGAGCCTTATCGCCAAGCTTCTCGCCCATCTCAAGCCAATGCTTGAAATAGTCACCCATGTGATATCCGCAGAACGGAAGCATAGCCATAGGATCGCGGCGGACAACACCGACTGCACCTGCAGCGGCGGCAGTAGTCTCAGAAGCCATTGCAGAGCCTACGAATACACCGTTGACCCAATCCTTGGATTGGTATACCAGCGGAGCGCACTTTGCACGGCGTCCACCAAAGATGATAGCGCTGATCGGAACGCCTGCGCCCTTATCGAACTCCTCGGAAATGCAGGGGCAGTTAGCCGCAGGAGCGGTAAAGCGGGAGTTGGGGTGAGCAGCACAAGTAGACTTATCAGCCTTGTTAAACTTGGCAGGATCCCAAGGATTGCCCTTCCAATCAAGTGCATTTTCAGGAAGATTTTTGTTTAAGCCTTCCCACCAAACAGTATTGTCATTAAGATCTAATGCAACGTTGGTAAAAATTGTATTCTTCTTTGTGCTCTCAAGAGCGTTAAAGTTAGAATGTTCGTTAGTACCGGGTGCTACGCCGAAGAAACCGTTTTCGGGGTTGATAGCATAAAGTCTGCCATCCTCGCCTATCTTCATCCAGGAAATATCGTCACCAACGGTCCAGATCTTGTAGCCCTTTTTGCGTAAATATTCGGGAGGAATAAGCATTGCAAGGTTAGTTTTACCGCAAGCCGAGGGGAACGCTGCTGCGATATACTTAACTTCGCCCTTAGGATTCTGAAGACCTAAGATAAGCATATGCTCTGCCATCCAGCCCTCTTTCCAACCTTGGTAAGAAGCGATACGAAGTGCAAAGCACTTTTTACCGAGAAGTACGTTACCGCCGTAACCTGAGTTAACAGAGATAATTGTATTATCCTCAGGGAAATGGCAGATATAACGGTTTTCGGGATCAACATCACAACGTGAATGAAGACCTCTTACCCAGTCATTGCTATCGCCCAAAACTTCAAGAACCTTGGGGCTAACACGTGTCATAATAAGCATATTAAGAACAACGTATACAGAGTCGGTAATCTCAATACCTACTTTTGCTATAGGAGAGCCGATAGGGCCCATGGAATAAGGGATAACATACATTGTTCTGCCCTTATAACTGCCCTTGGCTATCTTATAAAGTTTTTCATACATTTCTTCGGGGTCACACCAGTTGTTTGTAGGACCTGCGTTTTCCTTTGTCTTAGAGCAGATAAAAGTACGGTCCTCAACACGTGCAACGTCATTGGGGTTAGTACGGTGTAAATAACAACCCGGAAGTTTTTCTTGATTGAGTTCTGTCAACTCACCAAGTTCAACTGCTAATTTGCGCAATTCCTCGCGTTGCTCGTCACTGCCATCAATCCAAACAACATTGTCAGGAGTGAGGAGTTCTTTCATTTCGTCTAACCATTTAATAACTGTTTTATTATTGGTCATTTTTGGTTCTCCTTTTGGTTAATTTTTTTCCTTATATATTATATCTTATATTTTCCAAAAAATCAACAAGTTTGTAAAAAAATTAACAATTATTTCTTTTAAGTAAAAATTTCGCCAAATCAGAACTACGGTCGGCTACAGTTTTCACTGCAGCCGACCGTAAATTTTAAAATTGATATTATTCTATAAGCGCGCCATCAGAACCAAAGGTATAGGTAACACCGTCAATAGTCTGTGTTCCTGTTACCATATAACCGCTGCTGTTAAGGTAATACCACTTGCTGCCGTCATTAAGCCATTTGCTCACTAACATTCTGCCGTTTTCGTCCAGATAACACCAACCGATAGAGTCTTTCATCCAACTGTTAGTTATGCAATAGCCGTCTGCACCCAGGTAACACCAGCCCTGGCTATCCTTTATCCACTGGTTAGTAACCTTTCTTCCGTTAGAATCCAAGTAACACCAACCGTTTCCGTCATGAAGCCAGGTGTCTGTCTTACAGTAGCCGTTTTCACCCACATAGCACATACCTACACTATCGGGAACCCAAGCGTTAGTAGCCATTCTACCGTCAGAACCTAAGTAGCACCAACCAACACTATCCTGCATCCAAGTGTTAGTAAGTTTTACGCCGTTTTCGTAATAATACCAACCGCCGTTTTCCTGAATCCAACCGTTAAGCACTGGTTCTTCCTCGGGCGGATTTGCAATAATACGTTTAATGCGCACCAAGTCGCGAACATCAAGCGAGCCGTCCTCATTTACGTCATAAGCGCCGAGATTATTTTTATCTACCGAAATCGCGCCCATTAACGCTTTTCTCAGCATTACCGTATCGGTAGCGTCTATTGCAGCATCCCCGTCAATATCACCGGGTTTATCTTTTGATTCAAGCACTTCCTGACAAGTAATGCAACGTTTAGTAAGTTTACCGTCAGGAGAATTTTCCCAATCTCCAGATACGTGTGAAGTACAGTCTACAACCGTTACGGTAAATTCCGCAGTTTTATCACCGCTTGTTACAGTAATTGTTTGTTCACCCAATTTAAAAACATTAATTTTACTGAATGTATAATCGGTTATTTCCTTTACCGCACCATCGCTATAATTTCCTTTAACCGACATACCCGCCAAATCCAACTGAACGCCGCGATTGTAAAGTGTTCTGAAAGGTAATTTTTCAATATAAATACTTTGAAGTTTAGGATTAGGGTCAATTATGTTTA
Source organism: Acutalibacteraceae bacterium (assembly GCA_045540535.1). Lineage (GTDB taxonomy): Bacteria > Bacillota > Clostridia > Oscillospirales > Acutalibacteraceae > UBA737. The sequence goes on from JAZQHI010000052.1 coordinate 3,137, forward strand.
AGTTGAATTTTGTAGTGTAATTACGTCCTGTAAGCGCATTCCAACTAACAGTAATTGTGTTTGTGCCTTCAACGGAACTGTTAAAACCGCTAAGAGTATAGTCGGTTATGAGTTTTGAAGAACCGTCATCATAAACAACCTTTACTTCAAGACCCTGAGGCTCGAATTTTTCACCTAAAAGATAATCAAGTTTTGTAGGATTGCTTGTAACCGCAATTTCTTTTACTGCTTTGATATGAACCGTAAACTGATACTCCATTCCGTTTGTGGTAGTAGCAGTTATAACTGTATCACCCGAATTGTTAGCATGAATATCAAGTCCGTTAATAGAAACCTTATTATTTGACGCGGTAAGGGTAATAATATCGGTATGATTTTCGGGGGACTCAACAAACTCTGCACGGTAATCTTCCCCTGTTTCAAGATAAACATCTACTGCAAAATCTTTAAGGGCTATACCCTCACAAGCAGAAGTAATATCCACAAATTTAAAGCCGCCGTCGCCAGCAAATGTTTCAGCATAACTGCCCTTTACCCCGTAAATTGTAGTTTTAGTAGGATATGAAAAAGCGGTACTGTCAATCGAAGTTACCGATTGCGGAATTGTAACATCGGTAAGACTGGTGTTATTTGCAAAAGCCTGACCGCTAATGGTTTTAAGACCCTTAGGCAACACGATTTTTGCGATTGCAGGGCAATCTTTAAAAGCACTTGAATTTATAGTAGTAATACTATAATCTGAGATATCAACATTGGCTAGTTTTTCGCAACCTTTAAATATTTCATCACCAATAGAATTTAAACTTGCAGGCAAAGATATTGAGGTAAGAGAATCACAGTTTTGGAAAACATACTTATTGATTTTTTGCAAAACAGAATTTTCAGGAATCTCAATCTTTTCAAGTGAAACACAGTTTGCGAACAATGAATTTTCCAATGTTTCCAGTCCAGTAGGCAACTTAAACGTTTTAAGCGAACCACAATTTGCAAAAGCAAGGCTTCCAATAGTAGTTACTGTATCCGGAATTTCTATGCTTTCAAGCGATTTACAGTCATAAAACATTTCATTCGGTATAGTTTTTAGATTTTTTGGAAGAGTAACCTTTGTAAGTGAAGTACAACCTTCAAAAATTCCATACTTAAGATCTAAAGCAGTGTCAGGAATAACTACCTCTTTCAATGAAGTACAATTTAAAAATGCATTACCGTTTACTGCAGTTACTGTACTTGGAATTTCAATCTTTTCTATACCGTGACACTCCGCAAACAAATTGTTTATTATTGTAGTAATGCCATCTTCAAAAACCACTGTTTTAATATTGTCGCAATTAACAAAAGGACCGAAGCCGTAAGCATTCGCGGCAACATTCTTTAAACCTTTAGGTATAAAAATCTCTGTTAAAGAATCACAATTATTAAAGGCGGATCTGTATAAATCGGTTAAAGATTTAGGTAAATTAATACTTGATAACGAAGTACAACCCGCAAATGCAGAAACATCAATTTTTGTGAGGTTTTCGTGCAAAACAACCGTTTTTAAATTTTTGCAACTCTCAAAAGCCGAACCATTAATGCTTGTTACTGTTGAAGGGATTTCCATTGTCACAATGCTTGGGCAATGCGCAAATAAATTGTTAACTATTGTGGTAATACCTTCTTCAAAAACTATTGTTTTAAGATTATCGCAATTAACAAAAGGACCGAAAGCGTAAGCATTCGCGGCAACATTTTTTAAACCTTTAGGTATAAAAATCTCTGTTAGAGAATCACAGTTGTCAAAAGCCGCTCTGTATAAATCGGTTAAAGATTTAGGTAAATTAATACTTGATAACGAAGTACAACCCGCAAATGCAGAAACATCAATTTTAGTGAGGTTTTCATGTAAAACAACCTTACGCAAACTTTCGCAATACACAAAAGCCGAACCGTTAATACTTGTTACCGTATCAGGTATTTCAATTTCTTTTAAACCGTGACAATACGCAAACAAATTATTAGGAACAACCGTTGCGCCAGATTCTATCGTTACATTTTTTAGACCGTCACAATAAGCAAATGGACCGTTTGAATAAGCATTTGTATTAACAGTTGTAAGAGTCTTTGGAATAACAATAGTTCTTAATAAATCGCAATCGTCAAAAGCATTACGGCTTAAAGTTTTAAGTGATGACGGAAGCGATACATCACTTAAACTGTAGCAGTGGTAAAATGCCTCTTCAGCGATAGTGGTAATACTATCTGCCAAATCAATGCTTTTTAAATAACGGCAATTTTTAAATGCATTATTCTTTATAGTTATTACTGTATCAGGAACAACTACTCTTATAACGCCTCTACCTTCAAATGCACCTGTACCTATCGCAACAACTGTATGACCGTCAATAGTTTTAGGAATATTTACATAAGCCGAATAGCCGTTATATTTAGTTATTGTAGCCTTATTCTCGCTATCAAGGGTATAGTTATAAAGTGGTATGGGTTTGCCGTCTGCGCCTAAGCCGTAAGCACCATTAGCGCCTGACCAACCGCTTCCGCCCCAACGTGAGTTATACCTTGTGAAATAATTGCTGTAATCTAGTCCTCGCGTACAACCGCCCACAGTTATACCGTCCTCATAATGATACACTATTCTTACAGGGCTGTTTTCATCATCAAAAATTACGTGATTAAGGTCACATTCGCTTTCGTAGATACCCAATTCAACACTTGCTTTTGCGCCGCATTCGGCATAAAGATATGCGGCAAAATGGGTACATTTTCTAGGAGTTCCTGTAGAATGTGTGGTGTGAGAAAGTTTAGCCTCAAAACCTACATCTGCATAAACATAAGCGTTTAAAACAGGCAGTTTTGTAATACCGAGTTTTGCCGAAAGACCAAGTTTTGCAGATACTTCGGCACTAGTATAACTTTCGCACTGGTTAAAGTTCTTTACTAAACGGAAGTTATTTTTCTTTGTCCATTCAATACCGGTTGTCAGTTGACCTTCTATAGTTGAAGAAACAGCACCACCAAGTTCAAATACTGTAGAAATGGTAAATCCACCAATACCAGGATACGTACAGTTTACTAAATCAACGCTTTGCCAACCGCTAGCCTCGGCCAAATCAAGTCCTGCCTTAACAGTAACCTCAGTTTTACCTACAAGGGCAACGTAAACCTTATCAAAGTTAACAATATAATCCACGCGAGGATTTTTAATTTTAACTTCTATAGAAATCTGCGCGCCGTTAATGTTAACCTTTTTGTTTGCTTTAATATTTTTAATTTTTATAGAATCGGAAATTCGGGCTAAACCGTAGGTAGTTACCTCTTCTTCCTCTACTTCAAGTTCGACGCCATCAGCCGCCTCAATAATCAGTTCTTCTGAACCAACTGAACCTTGAGCATCAATCTCAGAAAAAGCATCAGAACTTTCTGCCGCTACAGTTTCAATAATAGTATCTGCGCCCGTTTTTCTGACATTTTGGGCAGTATAAACCACAGGTATACCGTTAAAATATACCGCAAATTTAGAACCTACCGAAATGGTTTTAGGGCAATCGGTTATAGTTACAACACCGTTTTCGTCTTCGGTTGCTAAAGTACCGTCGGGGATAACCGTAACGTCGCTTTCAAAATTATATGTATTATCATAACTTTCATCTACTACGTTAGCATTTAAAACGCTCTCAGCATCGCTGAGCATAGTTTTAACTTCCTGCTCAGTAACATTGAGGTCGGGGCAGAATTTTCCGCCGCTTAAAGAGAACCATTTTTTATTAATGGCAATCTGTGCGCTATCGGGGTCCGAAACACTTGCACTGTCAGAAAAAGTATAGGAAGAACCCTCTTCCAACTGATATCCTAAGCAGAAATTAAGTGTACTTGCCGCAAATTCACGGGTAACCGCGTTATCAGGATACAAGGCTTCACCTGCCGCAATATCCACAACACCGAACTGAACCGTTTTTAAAATATCATCATAATATTTATGTTCCTCAGTCAAGTCACTGAAATAATTATCGGGCAGAGAATTTTCGTCCACCGTCATATCAAAAATATACGCTAAATCATAAAGCCATTCCGCTCTTGTAATTTTGTTATTCGTTCCGTAAACAAGACCGCTTGCGGCTTCAGATTTAAAAGAAAAATTGGGCAGTTTAAACCAACCGTTTTCATTAGACGGTATCATTCCGCCCAAAAAAAGCACTGCTAAAAATATAGCAATTACTCTTTTGAAATAATTTTTCATTACAATAACCCCTTTTTAAATAAATATGTATGAATATTTTACCACTTAATCCCCAAAATAGCAATGATTAAAAATTATAATTTTAAGTTGACATAAGAGTTAAAAAGTTTTAAACTAAATAAAGAATATTTTACGGAGGTAAAATAATGAAAGACGGATTTATTAAGGTAGCGGCGGCTTTACCTCAACTTCACCTTGCGGATATTACGGCTAATACCGAAAATATTAAAGATTTAATTTTAAAGGCAGATGAAAAACGGATAAATTTATTGGTTTTACCCGAACTTTGTGTTACAGGTAGTACATGCGGTGATTTATTCTTTAACGATTTACTTTTATCTTCTGCAAAAAACGCTTTAATAGAAATAGCCGAATTTACCGAAAATAAGTACCCCGTAGTAGTTATAGGTCTGCCAATATCCTATAATTCCAAACTTTATAACTGCGCCGCAGTTCTGCGCGACGGTGAGATTTTAGGCCTTGTGCCTAAAACTTATATTTATTCGGGTGAAGAATCGCGTTATTTTGAAACAGGAACTTCCCTTGACGGCGGCGATTTTATAATTCTTAATGAAGAATATGTTGCGCAAATAAGCAACAACTTAATTTTTAAATCACAAAGTTTTAATTTCGGTGTTGAAATAGGCACTGATTTATTAGCGCCCGTCCCCCCTTGCCAAGCGCTTTCTTTAGGTGGCGCGCAAATAATTGTAAACCCGTCATCTATTAACCAGACCGTTGGCGAATTTTTAAAACTTAAAAATTCTGTGACCGATATTACAAAAAGACTTAATTGCAGTTATCTGCTTGCTTCAAGCGGTATTGGTGAATCTTCTTCCGACACAGTTTTTGCAGGCATTTCGCTTATTGGTGAAAACGGCGAGATTTTAGCCGAAAACAAACCGTTCTTTGAAAACGAACTTTTAATAAGCGAAATTGATGTTAAAAAACTTGATACCGAAAGACAAAAAAATACAAGTTTTATACCTAATAATGATTTTTACGGTATTTATTTTGCGCAAGATATGTGCCTTACTGAAATTACAAGAAAAATTTCAAAATCGCCCTTTTTACCAAACGGCATTTCGGTTAACGAAAGGGCCGAGGAAATACTTGAAATACAGTCCCACGCGCTTGCTCGCAGAATTTCCCACACACACTCAAAAACTGCGGTTTTAGGTATTTCGGGCGGACTTGACAGTACACTTGCGCTCTTAGTAGCAGTTCGTGCTATGAAAATTTTAAACCGACCCGCTACTGATATTCTGGCTATTACAATGCCCTGTTTTGGAACTACCAAGCGTACACGCTCCAATTCGGAAATTTTATGCCAAGAATTAGGGGTTACTTTTAAAGAAATTAATATTTCCGCCGCGGTAAAACAGCATTTCAGAGATATAGGTCAGGACGAAAATACATTTGATGTCACCTACGAAAACTCGCAAGCAAGAGAGCGCACTCAGGTTCTTATGGACATAGCCAACAAAGAAAACGGATTGGTTATTGGCACGGGCGACCTTTCGGAATTAGCACTTGGCTGGGCAACCTACAACGGCGACCATATGTCGATGTATGCCGTAAATGCAGGTGTTCCCAAAACGCTTATCCGCCATATTGTAGGATATGAAGCCGAAATTTCTGCTACTAACCTCAAAAACGTTCTGCTTGACATTTTGGATACCCCTGTTTCCCCGGAATTACTTCCTGCAGACAGTGACGGCGATATTGCTCAAAAAACCGAAGATTTAGTTGGTCCTTATGAACTGCATGACTTCTTCCTTTACTATATGTTACGTTATGGATATTCACCTAAAAAGATTTATCGTTTAAGTCTTTTGGCATTTGAGGAATACTCCCCCGATACTGTTTTAAAATGGCTTAAAACATTCACAAGAAGATTTTTCACCCAACAGTTTAAGCGTTCGTGTCTTCCCGACGGTCCAAAAATCAGCGATGTAGGTTTATCACCAAGAGGTGACCTTAAAATGCCGACCGATGCTTTATATAACACCTGGCTTAAAGAACTTGAAGAAATAGAAATATAGCACAAAAAAATTCCGTTTGCAATGCAAACGGAATTTTTATTTAGATTAAATATTAAATAGCAAATCGCCGTAACTGGGGTAAGGCCAACAATCCGACGGCATAACACTTTCTGCACTATCGGCATATTTGCGAATATCGCCCATAAGGCGCAAAATAGTATCGTGATACAAAGAAGATTTCTCAAAAATATTGGTTGTTTTTTCGGCAGATGCCACCGCCATTTTAAGTTCGCCCGTAAGTGAATAAATCTCCTTGTTAGCAGCCGAAAGTCGCGCAATAAGTTCGCGCTCTACCGTTGAATTAATACCGCCAAGACTGTTTTTATTAAGCACAGCGCGGCAAAGTTTATCGGTATAAGCAGTTATTGCAGGCACTACTTCTCTATTCATCATATCAATGAGTGTAAGGGATTCAATGTGCAAAATTTTGGTGTAGTTTTCAAGAATAATATCTACGCGGGAATTAATTTCTGCCTCGCTTAATACACCGTGTTTTTCAAACATTTTGATGTTCTTTTCGCTTTTCAAAAGTGGGATTGCATCAACCGTACTGCGCAGATTAAGCAGTCCTCTGCGTTCGGCTTCTCTTTCCCATTCCTCCGAATAGCCGTCACCGTTGAATATTATTCTGCCGTTGTTTTCAACAACCTCTTTGATAATAAGATTAACTTCCCTTTTAAAATCTTCTGCTTTTTCAAGTCGGTCAGCAAAGACTGAAAATACTTCCGCTACCATTGTGTTAAGCATAACGTTTGTATCCGAAATAGAGGATGCAGAGCCTAACATTCTGAATTCAAACTTGTTACCCGTAAAAGCAAAAGGCGAAGTACGGTTACGGTCGGTATTATCCTTGCGTATACTCGGTATTACTTCCGAACCCATATTCATTTTAATGCGTTCAGCGTTATCATGATGAACGCCTTTAGCAACAGAATTCAGAACACAGTCAAGTTCTTCACCAAGGAATATAGAAATAATTGCAGGGGGCGCTTCATTAGCACCTAAACGGTGGTCATTACCCGCTGTTGCAACTGAAATTCTAAGCAGTTCCTGATGCTCGTCCACCGCTTTGATAACCGCCGCTAATGTAAGCAAGAACAAGGGGTTTTCTTCAGGGTTTTTACCCGGTTTTAAAAAGTTAATACCCGTATCGGTAGAAAGCGACCAGTTATTATGCTTACCGCTTCCGTTCACGCCGTCAAACGGTTTTTCGTGCAAAAGGCAAACAAGACCGTGGCGAAGTGCGGTTTTTTTCATCATTTCCATTGTGAGTTGGTTATGATCTGCCGCGATATTAGTTGTAGTAAATATAGGCGCCAATTCGTGCTGAGCAGGTGCCGCCTCGTTATGCTCGGTCTTAGCAAGTACGCCGAGTTTCCAAAGTTCAGTATCAAGTTCGCGCATAAATGCCGCTACGCGAGGTTTTAACACACCAAAATAATGGTCATCCATTTCCTGACCTTTAGGCGGCATAGAACCAATAAGGGTTCTTCCGCAATACATAAGGTCGGGGCGTTTTTCATACATAGCCTTATCTACAAGAAAATATTCCTGTTCAGGACCAACTGTGGCATTTACCCGCTTAACATCGTCATGACCGAAAAGTTTAATAATTCTGAGCGCTTGCTTATTTATAGCGTCCATACTGCGCAGTAACGGAGTTTTCTGGTCAAGAGCCTCACCTGTATAAGAACAGAAAGCAGTTGGTATGCAAAGGGTTTCGTCCTTAACAAAAGCGTAGGAACTAGGGTCCCAAGCGGTATAACCGCGCGCCTCGAAAGTAGCCCTTAATCCGCCTGACGGGAAAGAAGAAGCATCAGGCTCGCCCTTAATAAGTTCCTTGCCCGAAAATTCCATAATAATATGGCCGTCATCAGTAGGGCTTATAAAACTATCATGCTTTTCGGCAGTTATGCCTGTAAGGGGTTGAAACCAATGGGTATAATGGGTAGCGCCCTTTTCAATAGCCCAATCTTTCATAGCAGATGCTACAGTATCCGCAATACTGCTATCAATAGTTTTGCCTTCCTTAATTGTACTTTTTAAAATTTTGTACACATCTTCGGGTAAACGTTCTTTCATAACAGAATCGTTAAAAACATTAGTCCCAAAGAGTTCACTTACTTTATTCAAGGAAAAATCCTCCTATTTAACATATATAATACAGTATACATTTATTAAACGGTTTTGTCAATCGGTGTCGTTAAAATAAAGGGTTAAAACATCCCTTGTAAGCGAATATTTTTTAATTTCAGCCTCATTTAACTCGGATATAATCGCTTTTATTGCCGAAATATTCTTATTATTCAGTTGTTTTAAAATTTCGGCATCCTTAATCAAAAACTGTATATAAGTTTCTTTGTTACTAGCCGCTTTTTCGGTTTTTTTAGCGACTTTAGATATATTCTCGGAATTCAGTATCAAATTGTTTTTCGAATAATAAGAGTTGCCCTCAAAATCGCATTTCCAATCAACAAAATTAATTATACCGCCGTTATCTATTGAACTGTCATCTACAGCAGAAAAATGCGGATATAGGCTATGGTCCTTTAAAAGTTGTTCATCGGTAATATTAAAAAATACATAACGATTTTCTTTATCACCGTCATTCCAGGTAACATCAACGTGGCTATAATTACCCGATATATTTACGCAATTCCACATGTGGTTATCGTTTTCGGACATACCGTAAATCAAATCGCACCTTATACCTGCCATATTGCAAAGAAGTTTAAATGCTCTTGAATAACCCTCACAAATTGCTTTCCCATTCATTAAACAACCGTAACTTGTCTGATTTAATTCGGCAAATTCGTCATACTCAGTGTTATCGCACAAATAATTATTAAGAAACTGTACTTTTGCATATTCACCGCTATGTTTCTTAGCCTCGGCTGTAATATACCCGATTTTTGCATTAAAGTCTTCCAGCATTTCTTCGCGTTCTTCCCTTTTTACAAGGTAGCGGTTTTGATTTTTACCGTCGTCCACTTCAAACGCTATGCTTATATAACTGCCGTTAACATCTACCGCTTCGGCAACTATATATGTATACGGCATCCAGAAAAAATCAGGATGGTCGTTAATCATAGCATTATAAGCAATACCGATATCGGTATAATACCCGTCATAATTATAGCAAAGTTTTATATATCCTTCAGTCATATCAAGCGCTATTAAATACAAATCTTCATATAATACGCGCTGTTTATCGCTAAGAGCAGTATACCCGGAATCATAATAGGTATTATAAACAAACGCCTCGTCATAATTGATTTCGCCCGTAGGCACAGTTTCAATTATATTTTCTATTTCCGATTCTACTACTTCAATTATTTCTGAAACGCCTATATCTTCATAAAAACTGCAACCCGAAGTCAGCAAAATTAATTGCGCCGCCAAAAGAAAAGATAATATTTTTTTCATTAGTTCACTCCGTTAACAGAACCGCAAAGTTCTTTCATATAATCCGCCCAATAATAGCAGATTGGAACAGTTAGTGTAGTTTCACTATTATTTATTATATATAAAAAGTCTTCTTTTTTAAAGCCATTATCACGAATTTTTTCAATTATTTTATAAATTATTTCTCTGTTAAAACTACTGTTTTCTACATTTTGATTTAAAATTTCAACAATTTGAACCCCTGTATACCTGAGATTTTCTTCGGTTTCGTTCTCTAACTCAATACCGCCGACCAAGTCAACAATATCGGCCAAAAGCCCATAATCCCCCTCAATAAAATGCTCTATTGGGTAGCCGAAAACCGTGTCATCCTCTATATAATTTTCTGCATCAAAAATTATGGTAAGATTTTTATAATAAAAGTCAAGAAAAAAATAGGTTTTCTTGCCGTTTATATCAACCATAACCCCTGCATTTTCGGGTTCTTCACTGCTATATGGGACAGAAGGGGTTTCAACTTTAGTTTTAGCAAGTTTATTATCAAGATAAAAATAACCTACTGTAATATAAATTGCGCAACACACAAGACTAACTATTGCAGAACTCAAAAAAACCTTGAATTTTTTCTTCATTTTATCACCCGAAAATATTATGCCCTAAAAGCCAGAAAAAAATCGGCACTTCAAAACAGAAGTGCCGATTTTAAAAATTATTCGGTTTCCATTATAGTTCTGAATTCGTCGCCCGAAATTTTCTCGTTCTCGAAAAGTATTTTTGCAACTTCGTGAAGTTTGGGCATTGCATTTTTAAGCAATTCCAAAGCCTTTGTATACTGATTCATTACAACATTTTCGATTTCCTCGTCAATAACAGCGGCGGTTTTTTCAGAATAATTAGGTGTAGACGAAAAATCCCGACCTAAAAATACTTCATTATCATCACTGCCGTAACTAACAAGGCCCAAGCGGTCGCTCATACCGAATTTGGTGACCATTTTACGTGCCAAATCGGTTGCGCGTTCAATATCGTTAGAAGCGCCTGTGCAAACATCGTCCTGAGTGAGTTGTTCAGCGGCACGTCCGCCAAGCAAAGAACAAATTTGTTCAAGCATCTGCTTTTTGGAAACGTGACCCTTATCAACATTAGGCAGATACATAGTATATCCTGCCGCCATTCCGCGACGTATAATAGAAATTTGATGAACGGGGTCTTGAGTAGGTAGGAAATAGGAAACTATAGCGTGACCTGCCTCGTGATAAGAAGTAATCATCTTATCCCTGTCATTTACAACATGCGATTTCTTTTCCGCACCCATTACAACCTTAATTGTAGCCTCCTCAACCTCTTCCTGAGTGATAGCCTTTTTGCCGTGACGAACTGCAAGCAAAGCAGATTCGTTAAGAAGATTTTCAAGGTCTGCACCGGTAAATCCGGAGGTTGATTTTGCAATTGTTTTAAGGTTAACGTCAGGACCTAACGGCTTTCCGCGGGAGTGAACCTTTAAAATTTCCTCTCTGCCCTTAACATCGGGATAACCTACTGTAATCTGTCGGTCAACACGTCCCGGTCTTAAAAGTGCCTTATCGAGTATATCAGGGCGGTTCGTTGCCACCATAACAATAACACCCTCGTTTGCACCGAAACCGTCCATCTCAACAAGTAATTGGTTAAGGGTTTGCTCACGCTCATCGTGACCGCCGCCAAGACCTGCGCCTCTTTGACGACCTACAGCATCAATTTCATCAATAAACACTATTGCGGGGGCTTCCTTTTTAGCCTCGCCGAAAAGGTCGCGCACACGCGAAGCACCCACACCTACAAACATTTCAACAAAATCCGAACCCGAAATTGAGAAAAACGGAACGCCTGCTTCACCTGCTACCGCACGTGCAAGCAATGTTTTACCTGTTCCGGGAGGGCCTACAAGCAACACACCCTTAGGAATTCTGGCACCTAAATCGTTAAACTTTTTAGGGTCTTTAAGAAAATCCACTATCTCGGACATTTCCTCTTTTTCTTCATCCGCACCTGCAACATCGGCAAAAGTGGTTTTCTTTCGTCCGTCATCCTTACGCGCCTTTGATTTTCCAAAGCCCATGGTTTTGTCCGTACCCATAGAAGCATTCATACGCTTCATAATGAATATCCAGAACACAACCATTAAACCTATCATAATAACGGTGGGCAATAAATTAAGTATCCAGGCACCCTCGCCGCCGCTCTTATAATCGTATTTAATCTCGTTACCTGTGCCGCGGTTTTCTTCGTTAATTTTCATAACGGCTTCATTTACATCGTTATAAAAAATCGAAGCATCTGCTACAGTATAACGGTATGTCTTACCGTCATCACGCAAAACATACTTAATTTCACCGCTGTAAAGATTAAGTTCAAATTCCGAAATCTCGTTTTCTTTTACAAGATTTACAATTTCATAATACTTGGTTTCCGCGGTGCTTTTTGTAAAATAGGAAACCGACATCATAGTAATAATAAATACTATCGGTATACCTATATACAATAACACATTTTTAAAATTCTTTTTCAAGGGTTTATACTCCTTTCTTATTTACTCTCACCTAAATAAACTTCAGGTGAAAGTACTCCAACAAAAGGTAAATTTCTGTATTTTTCATTATAATCAAGTCCGTAGCCAACTACAAACTCATCAGGAATAACTTTACCGACATAGTCTGCCGAAATATCAGCCTGACGGTTAGCAGGTTTATCGAGAAAAGCGCAAACCTTAATGCTTTTAGCATGACGTTGAAGCAAAACATTTTTTAAGTAAGAAAGTGTTACTCCCGAATCAAGAATATCCTCTATAAGAAGTATATCGCAACCCTCAGGATTTATATCAAGATCCTTTTTAAACTTAACAACGCCTGTGGTTTTAGTTCCGCTATAAGAAGAAACTGCCATAAAATCAATTTCACAGTCGCAAGTAATATTGCGCATAATATCCGCCATAAAAACAACTGCGCCTTTTAGCACGCTTACAAGAAATAGTTTTTTTCCGGCATAATCCTTGGAAATCTGTTCGCCTAAACGTTTGCAAATTTCGCGTATTTCCTCTTCAGAAACAAGAACTTCTTTTATATCCTTGCTATTCATCTCTCACTCTTCCCTTTTAACATCAATTTTTATTATACGTTTTGTTTTATTATTTACAACACATCTTTGAGCAACACCGATATCGCAAACCCAAACCACACCTAAATCATCTGCCAGAACAGGTAATGTTTCGCGCAAATAGTTAGGAATGCCACATTCGTTATAAAGTTGCCGTAATGTTTTTGTACATCCGCGACCTGCAATTCTTATAGTATCTCCCACTTCACGTGTTCTTAACACTAATTTTCCTACAATTTTATCACAGTTAAGCGAACTTTTTAAAAACAAATTATTAATTTTTTTAGAAGTTTCGTAAAAAACATTGTCACATTCAGAAAAACTAACTTCAAATTTTACTGTTTTAGTATTTTCATCATCACTGACCCGTAAAAACTTACCCTCTTTATAAAGGGTGTGTTTTTTTGGCAGTCCCGTTCTGCCGCCGGAAAGTGCCGTATTTAAAGCGTTTTCAATATGAACATTTTCCAGCGAGATTTCAGGAGCCTCGTTTTTTATATATTCCTTAATAATTCTTTTAGCAATCGGCAAACTAATATCTTTAAAATCTTTTATATTAAGGCGATGGTCAGCACTTAAATTTTCACTGATATACCGTTTGGCAGTTTGGTTTAAAAATTCGCCGTCTTCCCTTAAAAGCATCGAACTTCTAAGAACTGTGCTTTCAGCAGAAGGGTTAAGTTCCTTTAAAAGCGGAACTATATTATGCCTTATTTTATTTCTGGTATAATCATCCGAAAGATTTGTACTGTCTGTAACGTAAGGTATTTTATTTTTTTCGCAATAGCCTTCAACATCTGCTCTTGTTGAAAGAATTATGGGACGCACAAATATCCCCCTTTTAGCAGGGATACCCGCAACACCGTCAATACCGCTACCTCGAACCAAATTTAAAATAACCGTTTCAAGATTATCGCTTGCAGTGTGGGCAGTAGCAACAACGCCGCCCTCGGCAATACTTTCTAAAAATGAATATCTTAATTTTCTTGCGGCAAGTTCGGTACTAATACCCTCATTTTCAGCAAATGCAGGTACATCTTCCCTTTTTATAAAAAGCGGAATATTTAAGTTCTCACAGGTCTTTTTTACAAATTCTTCGTCACTGAAAGCCTCTTCACCGCGGATTAAATGGTTTAAATGCGCGGCTCGCAGAGTAATATTCAATTCCTCTTTCAAAGAATTAAGTACATAAAGAAGCGCCATTGAATCCGCGCCGCCCGAAAGTGCAACAGTAACTGTAGTTCCCTTTTCAAACAAAGAAAACTTTTCTATTGCTTCTAAAACGGATTTTTCCATTATCTGAACACATCCACCGAAGTAAATCTTGTAAACTGACCGTCCCAATGCAAATCTACCGTACCAATTTCACCGTGACGGTTTTTGGCTACGATACATTCGGCTTTATTCGGGTCACCTCTATCTTCGTCATCGGTTTTTTCACTGTCATAATAAGTTTCACGGTAAAGGAAAAGTACTATATCAGCATCGTGCTCGATAGAGCCCGACTCACGAAGGTCCGAAAGGGCAGGTTTATGGGATTTACCCTTTGCTTCTGTACCACGGGACAACTGCGCACAAGCAATTACGGGAACCTTTAACTCCTTAGCCATTATTTTAAGGTTACGCGTAATTTCAGAAACCTCTTGCACACGGTTTTCGGTCGCTTTTGCCGCCTTCATAAGACCCAAATAGTCAATAACAACCAAATCGGGTGCAGGTTTCATACGCCTTAATTTCGCTTTCATTTGGGGAACGGTTATTGCCGATGACTCATCAAAATAAATGTTAGCCTCAGAAAGAGCCGCACCTGCCTGTGCCAGACGTGCCCACTCTTTGTCATCAAGATCACCGGTTCTCAGTTTTTCACTTTTTATTCCTGCCTCACTCGAAAGCATACGTTGAGCCAACTGGTCACGCGTCATTTCAAGCGAGAAGAAACAAACCGTTCTACCCGTATTCATTGCAACATTTCGTACAATATTAAGCGCAAACGAAGTTTTACCCATACCCGGACGCGCACCAAGAATAATAAGGTCGGATTTATTAAGACCTGTTATCATCTTATCAAGTTCGCCTATACCGCAAGGTATTCCTATATAATCCTTACGGGTTTCGGGGTCAGCCATTTTGGTGAGTCGGTCATAAGTTTCGTTTAAAATAACGTCTTTAATATGTGTAAGACCGCTGATTTCTCTACCCTGACGTATTTCAAAAATACGTTGTTCTGCCGCATCCAGCAGTTTGCCCGTATCCTCTTTATTCTCATTAACGTCCTTAATAATATCATGCGCCGCTCCCATTAGCGAACGGGCATAGTAATCATTTCTGATAATCTCTACATAAGTGAGTACGTTGGCAACCGAGGGCACAGCCTGAACCAACTGGGTAAGATATGCCTTACCGCCTGCTTCGTCATAAACGCCTGCCTTTTTAAGCGCTTCCAGCAAAGAAACAAAGTCAATAGACTGGCTCAGTTCGTACATTGAAGCCATTGCCGAGTAAATCTCTTTATGTTGAGGGATATAGAAATAGTCGGATTTCATAGTTACCGCAATTTCACTAAGGCAACTGGGGTCAACTAAAACCGAGCCTAAAACCGCCTGTTCCGCCTCAACCGAATAGGGCACTCTGCCGCCTTCGAGGTTATAAATCAGGTTTTCTCCACTCATTTCCGTTTACTCCGTAACCTTAACGTTAATTTTAGCGGTTATACCTTGATAAAGTTTGATTTCGGCAGTATACTCACCAAAATTCTTAATATCAGGCGCGGTCATCTTCTTTTTATCTATTTCAATACCTAAACTGTTTTTAATTTCAGTTGCGATTTCTTTAGATGTAACCGAACCGAAAAGTCTGCCGCCGCTACCTGCTTTTGCCTTTAATGTTACGGTTTTACCGTCCAGCAAAGATGCGGTATTTTTAGCAGCGTTTATTTCCTCTTGTTTATGGTGAGCCGCTGCTTGTTCGCGGTTTTTAAGTTCATTAAGCGCGCTGTTATCAGCCTCAACCGCTAATTTTTTAGGAAACAAAAAGTTTCTGGCATATCCGTCAGATGCATTGCAAAGTTGACCTTTTTTGCCTAAACCTTTAACATCCGCCAATAAAACTACTTTCATTTTTATATTCCTCCTAATTTAGCCAAATAATTAAACTTCCATTATTATGGGAAGTATCATAGGACTGCGTTTTGTTTTTCCGAAAAGGAATTTTGCAACGCCGTCTTTAATTCTGGTTTTAATTGTGTTCCAATCCCTTGAATTGCTAAGATAACAACGTTCTAATATATCGCAAACAAGTTCATTGATTTCAAGCATTAGTTCTTCGGATTCTTTAACGTATACAAATCCTCTTGATACAACATCAGGACCCGATACTACTTCACGGGAAACGCGGTCAATAGAAACTGCTACAACAATAATGCCGTCATCCGCCAAATGCTTTCTGTCGCGCAGAACTATACTTCCAACGTCACCTACGCCTAAACCGTCAACAAGAACTCTTCCTGCAGTTACGGTTTCTTTACAAACCATTGCGTTATTACTAAGTTCAATAACCGAACCGTTAGCGGCAATTAAAACATTATCATCAGGTATGCCCATTTGTTCGGCAAGACCTGCATGCTTTTCAAGATGCTTCTGCTCGCCGTGAAGCGGAATAAAGAACTTAGGTTTTACAACGCTCATCATAAGTTTTAATTCCTCTTGACAAGCGTGGCCTGAAACGTGCACATCATACATACGCTCATAAACCACATTGGCGCCGCGTTTCATAAGTTCATTTATAACCTTGCTTACGAGTTTCTCATTTCCTGGAATGGGTGTAGCGGAAATGATTATCATATCGCCTGGTATAATCTCAATCTGCTTATGGTCTGAAAAAGCAATTCTATGCAAAGCCGAAAGCGGTTCACCCTGAGAACCTGTTGTTACAATAACAATCTCACTAGGGTCAAAATTTCTGATATCGGCAACATCAATAAGCACGTTATCGGGCACATTAAGGTAACCGAGTTCTTCGGCAATAGCCACAACGTTTATCATACTTCTTCCCGAAACTGCAACCTTTCTGCCTCGACGAACGGCTTCGTCGATTATTTGCTGAATTCGGTGAATATTAGAAGAAAATGTTGCAACAATTATGCGCTTACCCTCCGCCTTAGCGAAAAGATTTGAAAAAGAACCGCCTACCAGTTTTTCGGACGAGGTAAATCCTGGTCTTTCTGCATTAGTAGAATCGGCAAGCAGGGCTAATACTCCGCGTTTGCCATACTCTGCAAAACGACCGATATCTATTACATATTCGTCAATCGGTGTGGTATCAATCTTAAAGTCGCCTGTATGAATAACTGTACCCGCAGGGGATGTTATTGCAAAACCAACCGCATCGGGTATAGAATGGTTTACGTGAATAAATTCAACTTCAAACTGACCTAGTTTTACCTTTTCGCCGGGTTTTACAGTATTAAGTTTTGCCTCGGCTAAAAGTTTGTGCTCTTTAAGTTTACACTCGATAAGACCGATTGTAAGCCTTGTAGCAAAAATAGGAACATTGAAATTCCTCAACAAATACGGAATAGCGCCTATATGGTCCTCGTGACCGTGGGTAACAACAAGACCCTTGATTTTATCCTTATTCTCTAAAACATAGGTGAAATCGGGTATTACAATATCAATACCCGGCATATCTTCATCCGGAAAAGACATTCCGCAATCAACTAAGAACATATCGCCGTCATACTCATAAAGAGTAATGTTTTTTCCAATTTCACCAAGACCGCCTAAAGGAATAATTTTCACAGGCTTTTTAGAAACAGGTTTACGGGCAGTATTCTTTTTAGCAGGAACACTTTTTTTAGTATTTGTTTTATTTTTGTTTACCTTGTTTTTGTTAGCGTTCTTTTTAACGCCATCATTCTTCGTTCTGTTGTTTTTGTTTGTTTTTTGCCCAACATTGTTCTTTTTAACGTCATTCTTCTTCGTATTATTATTCGGTTGCTTTTTGGGCGTTTTTTCATTCATTAAATAATTTTCCTCCGTTTAAGTTTTATGTACCCCATTTTTATGGGAAGTTATAATAATATTCTGCACACCCTACAGAATATAAAAATATTAAATTTAAAGGCATAATACCCCTTATAAATATATCTAATCTATTTTACATTCAGTTATGTATAAAAGTCAAGTAATTTAATGAATATTTGCAAATATATTATGTACTTTAATGCGAAATTTAATTCAATATCGCATTGAGTATAGCCAACTTATCATCGCCAA
Organism: Acutalibacteraceae bacterium; assembly: GCA_045540535.1. Classification (GTDB taxonomy): domain Bacteria; phylum Bacillota; class Clostridia; order Oscillospirales; family Acutalibacteraceae; genus UBA737. Next base: position 21,223 of record JAZQHI010000052.1, read on the forward strand.
CCTTTTTCTTGACAGTTTCTTAACAGTGTGTTAAATTATTGTTGGCTATAATGCCGAAATAAGTTAATAGGTAAATTGTGAAATGAAATACAAAATCATAGTAATTGAGCCTGACAGAAGCGTTAAAAAACTGATTTCCGGTTTGTTGGAAAAAAAATATGAGGTTATTTTTGCAGATACCGTAAATGACGGATATTCTGCCATAACCTCAAATAATCCCGATATTATAATTATTGACCCGCTCTTCCCTAAAAAAGAAGGTATAGAATTTATTAAATCAATACGTGATTGGAGCGATTGTCCTATAATTGCGATTTCCCAAAACGGAACCGAAAATGCCGCGGTATCTTCAATTGAAGCAGGGGCGGATGATTTTATAAGAAAGCCTTTTTTCTCTGCCGAATTTCTGGCACGGGTCGGTAATTGCACAAAACGTATTCACAAACTAAATGCCGCGAAAGGACTTAAAACCGAGCCTATTTACCAGTACGGCGATTTAAAGGTTAATTTTGAAAGCAATACCGTATTATTAAACGGCGAACATATTCACCTTACTAAAAACGAATTTAAAATTCTGGCACTTTTATGCCGCCACGCAGGTAAAGTGCTGACCTACGATTTCATACTTAAAAACGTTTGGGGACCCCGTACCGACAGTGACACAGGTATTTTACGTGTTAATATGACAAATCTGCGTCACAAACTTCAGAACCCGAATGATAGTATACAATATATTTTCACCGAAAACGGTATAGGCTACCGCGTTTTAGAAAACACAATCATTTAAAAAGATGTTTATATTCATTGCTTATCGCTAAGGAAACCCAATCATCATCGCACAGTATAATATGGTCAAGCACGTAAACATTTATTGCGCGCAATGCTTTAGACAGATTTTCAGTTGTTTTAATATCCGCCGCGCTTGGAGTTGCATTTCCGCCAGGATGATTATGCGACAAAATAACATAAGTAGCATTTCTTTTAATTACATTTTCCACAACTACACGTGTTTGAACTCCAACCGTTCCAACGTCACCCTCAGCAACAATATCAAAACCAATTAAACTGCCGTTATTATCTAAAGTAGTTATTGCAAAAACTTCCTTAGTATAACCCGTATATCTTGCATTTAAAAACTCGGCTAATCCCTCAAGCGTGAAACGGCGTTTTTTACTACTACCTGTCTTTTCTTTCATATAAAGCCTTATAACAGGCACCATAAGTTTTAAAAGTACTGCGCTGTTTTCACCCATACCCTTAACCTTTTTAAGTTCCTCAATAGGAGCATCAATAACCTTTTCAAAAGAACCGAATTTTTCAATCAACAGATGTGCGGTTGGGTTTGTATCGGCTCTGGGTATTGAATAAAACAAAAGCATTTCAAGTATTTTATGTGGTGAAGTGGCTTCGCTGAAGCCATCTGCCAAAAATTCTGCTCTTACACGTTTTCTATGTTCTTTATGAACGTTTTTATCCATATTTTCGTCCTTTTTCAACAATTTTTTCTTAATTATATTATATACAACAATAAATTTCAAGTAGGTTATACCATGAAAGAATTTATAATCACCAAAAACGATGCATCACTAAGGCTAGATAAATTTATCACCAAAAACTGTCCGACACTACCCACATCGCTTATGTTTAAATATATCAGAACAAAGCGCATAAAGGTTAACGGAAAGCGTGCGGAAATCAGTACACGACTTAATGTTGGAGATACTGTATCGGCTTATATTAATGATGATTTTTTTAGAAAAGTCGCTCCCACTTATGACTTTTTATCTGCACCGTCAAAATTCGACATAGTTTATGAAGATGAGAATATAATTCTTGCTGATAAAAAACAAGGGTTACTCGTTCACCCTGACAAAAACGAATATACAAACACCCTTATTGCCCGTATCAAGCATTATCTTTACGATAAAGGCGAATATAACCCCGAGGATGAAAACGGTTTCAGCCCTGCGCTCGCTAACCGCATTGACCGAAATACAGGCGGAATAGTAATCGCGGCAAAAAATGCCGAAGCGCTTAGAATTTTATGCGATAAAATAAAAGAACGTGAAATTGACAAAAGATATTTAACCGTTGTTCACGGAACACCTAAAAAGAAAAGTGATTTGCTTGAAGGGTATCTTGAAAAAGACGAAAGCCGAAATCTTGTTTTTCTTTCAAAAAAATCTAACGATAAAAATAAATTTGTAAAAACAAAATACACCGTTTTACAGAGCAAAAACAACCTTTCTTTGCTTGAAGTGGAATTGCTCACAGGCAGAACCCACCAAATCCGCGCTCATTTGGCGGCTATAGGACATCCGCTTTTGGGTGAAGGAAAATACAGTAAATCAAACGACAAAAAGTTAGGGTTTGATAAACAGGCGCTTTATTCCTACAGTCTTAAATTTGATTTTAAAACCGATGCAGGTATACTTAACTATTTAAACGGCAAGCGTTTCACAGTTAAAGAGGTTTGGTTTGCTGACCAGTTATTCGGTGACGGATATAAAAAATCACTCAAATAATAAACCAAATTTTAATATCAGCGCATAAAAAATTCATAAAATCAGAGATAAATCAGGAGGTTTTATCTATGGATATTATTTATAATAAGCATTTGAAAGTTTATGATAAGGCGGACATCATTGTCGCAGGTGGCGGACCTTCGGGAGTTGCGGCGGCTGTTGCTGCTGCTAGGCAAGGCAAAAAGGTTATTCTGCTTGAACAGTCAGGTTCATTAGGCGGTGCCAGCATTTTAAGTATGGTTGCAGAACTGATGAATTTTGATGACGGCTGTAATTTCATTTCTCGCGGTATAGGTGAAGAGGTTTTTAAAAGATTAAACCTTAAAAACCAGAAAAAACGCGAATGGTACAATATAAGATACGAAGAATTAAAACGCGTTTATGACGGTATGGTTTTAGATTCCGGCGTTGAAGTAATGTTTTATACCCGTATTGTAGATGTTATATGTGATGACGGCGTGGTTTCAAAGGTAATAGTTTCAGGACCTGACGGTTTATTTGCTTTAGATGGCGAGTTTTTCATAGATTGTACGGGAGCCGGCAGTTTAGCCTGTTTTGCAGGTGCTGAATTCTCTTACGGTGACGAATTGGGAAATACTATGAGCGCAACGATATGCAGTTTGTGGGGCGGAGTAGATTTTTCCAAAAAAAGATACGATGCCGCTAATTACGAGCAGGCATATAAAGAAGGCGTTTTTTCACAGTATGACAAGGTTCTTCCCGGAATTAAGGAAAATTATCCCGAGATTGGTGTTGGTGGCGGAAATGTTGGTCACTGTTTTGGGGTTGACGACCGCGATGTTAAAAGCCTTAGTAAAGCAATGTTTGAGGGCAGAAAAATTCTGTCAGAATATGAAAACTATTATCAGAATTATGTTGCAGGCTGTGAGAATGCAAAACTCATTAAAAGCGCAGATTATATTGGAATA